>JAIBAS010000445.1 GCA_019695075.1 Promineifilum sp.
GCCACGGCCGCGCCGCCGCCGCCGACGGCCATCCCTCCCACGGCTGTACCGCCCACGGCCGTCCCGCCGACGGCCGCGCCGCCCCTGGGCGCGAATGGCCTGACTGCCTCCCACTTCGCCATCCAGGATCGGGCGCAACTGACGGTCAATGGCGACATCTGGTTCGAGTTCCACGTGGCCAACTCGACCAGCGGCGACGTGCCCTTCGACGCGCTGGGGGTCATGCCCAAGAAAGACGGCGTTGACCGGCCGCAGTGGTATCAACACAGCTGGGGCGGCAACAACGACGTGATCCCGGTCGGCGGCCTGTCGTGGGACGACCACATCAACCTGCCGGAGGCGGGCAACTACACCTTGCGGCTGGTCATCTGCTTCGACGGCCCGGCCTGCCAGGCGCAGAACGGCACGTGGCACAATTTGTCGCCCGAAATACCGGTGACGATCCGCTAGGGCGGTGGGATCAGCGCGCAGTCAACAGTATCCAGTCCCCGGTTAGGCGGAGACTGGATACTGCTGACTGTCTACTGTCTGCTGTCTGCTTTCTGCCGTCTACTGAAACAACCCCACGACATCGATGCCGTCCACGACCTGCATCAGGCCGTGGTCTTTGGCCTTCCACAGCGGCCCGCTGAACACGCCGCCGCTGAAGCTGAACACTTCCGACGGCTTGACCAGCCCCCCGTCGCCGGTGAAGTTCGACTTCGCCGTGAAGTACAGGATGCTGGCATCGTCGCTGCTGCTCAGGCCGTAGTTGTTGTTCTTCTGCAAGCCCTCGCTCTGCCCCTCGAAGACCATGCGCCACGCGCCGGCCGTGTTCGCGCCGCCCTGCGTCATGCAGAAGCCCAGCACGTCCTCGCCGGTGAAGTTGACGTTGGTGTTGCCAATCGGCACGCCGCCGCCGGCTACCGTGCTGATCAGCAGGTAGTACTGGCAGCCGTTGCCGATAGGCGAGACGCTGCCGGGTAGCACTTCCAGCCCGTTGATGTGTTCGCCCGACGTCTTCAGCCCCACGTCGCCGCCGTCGAAGAAGCGGCTCCACGTGCTGCCGTTGTAGTAGGCGATCTCATTGGGCTGCATCTTGCCCACGCCGGGCAGCTTCGTCGCCTGGCGGATGACCACCCAGGCCGAGCCGGCGGCGTCGTTGTCCACGTCGAAGGCGATGATGTCGGCGTTGGCCGGCAGGCCCTTGCTCGCGCCGTCGAACCAGACCGACCAGGCCGCGCCGTCCCACTTGAGGATGTCGTTCTTCTGGTACGTTGGGCCGTTGGTGATGCGGCCGCCGCTGGCGGTGACGTAGAGGGCGAAGGGCGCGGGCAGGTCAATGGTCCAGGTGTGGCTATCGGCCGGGCCGGTGTTGCCGGCGAGGTCGCTGGCCCGCACCTCGAAGGTATGGCTACCCTCGCTCAGGCCGGCATAGAACCTGGGGCTGGCGCACATTCCCCACAGGCCGCCGTCGAGACGGCACTCGAAGGCCGCGCCGCTCTCGCTGGTGAAGGTGAAGCTTGCGTCGGGGCTGGACGACGGGTCGGGCGGCGCGGCGGTGATGGTCGTGGCCGGCGGCGTGGTGTCAATCGTCCAGGTGTAGGCGGCCTCGGCGCTGTTGCCGGCGCTGTCGGTGGCCCGCACTTTGAAGGTATGCTCGCCGTCGGCCAGGTCGGTATAGCTCTTCGGGCTGTCGCAGGGGGCGAACGCGCCGCCGTCGAGCTTGCAGGCCAACGCCGCGCCCGTCTCGCCGCTGAAGGTGAAGGTCGGGTCGTTGTTGTTGGTCAGCGCCGGGGGGTGGGTGTCAATGCTGACGCTGGGCGCGGCCGAGTCCACAGTGAAGGCGCGCTCGGCCGTCGGGCCGGTGTTGCCGGCGGCGTCGGTGGCGCGGACGCGGAAGGTGTGGGGGCCGTCAGCCAGGTTGGTATAGCCCTTCGGACTGGCGCAACTTGCCCACGCCCCGCTGTCCAACCGGCACTCGAACGCCGCGCCCGCTTCGCTGCTGAAGCCGAACGACGGGTCATTGTCGCCGGTGATGCCCGATGGGCCGCTGTTGATGGTTGTGTCCGGGCCGGTGGTGTCAATCGTCCACGTGTGGCTGGCGGACGAGGGGTCGGCATTGCCGGCGGCATCGGTGGCGAAGACGGTGAAGGTGTGGGAGCCGTCGGCCAGGTCGATGTAGGACTGCGGGCTGGCGCAGGTCGTCGCCGTCCCGCCGTCCAGTTGGCAGGTGAAGCTGCTGCCCGGCTCGTTGCTGCTGAAGCTGAACGACGGGTCGTTGTTGTTGGTCAGGTTGTCCGGCGCGGCGGTGAGGGTCGTCTCCGGCGGCGTGGTGTCAAAGCCGATGTAGGTCACCGTGCTGTCGGTCGAAGTGGAGGCGGCGTTGCCGTTGCCGGCGGCGTCGTGGGCGACGTTGGCGGCGATGGTGGCAAGCACTGTGCCATTGCCGGTCATGCCGCTGACGGCCACGTCGTACTCCATGTGATCGTGCAGGTTCGCCACCGCAGCCGTCGTCGCCCCGGCCGTGCCGCCCAGCGTCACGTCGGCGTTGGTGAAGTCGTTCACCGGTTCGCTGAAGAGGACGGTGAAGTGGATGGGGCCGGCGTTGGTGGGGTCGGCCTGCGTGGCGGCCTGGTTGATGGTGACGGCCGGCGGCGTGGCGTCCACGAACCACCAGTGTTCGGCGGGCGTGTCGTCCACTCGCCCCTGGGCGTTGACGGCGCGGACAAGGAAGAAGTGCAGGCCATCGGCCAGGCCGGTCACGACGTGCGGGCTGGTGCAGGCGGCGAAGTCGGCCGCGTCGAGCGAGCACTCGAACTGCGTGGCCTCGGCGCTGCTGAAGGTGAAGGTGGCCGTGGTGCTGGTGGACGGGTCGGGCGGGGTGCTGTCGAGGCTGGTGTCCGGGCCGGGCGTCTGCACCGTCCAGGTGGCCGTGGCCGGGCTGGGGTCGGTGTTGCCCGCGGCGTCCGTGGCCCGCACCTCGAACGTGTGCGGGCCGTCGGCCAGGGCGTTGTAGGTGACCGGGCTGACGCAGGCCGCCCAGCCGCCGCCGTCCAGCTGGCAGGCGAAGGTACTGTTGGCCTCGCTGCTGCTGAATTCGATGGTGATGGTGCCTACGGTGTAGACGTCGAAGATGACGCTGGTGATCGTTGTCTCCGGCGGCGTGGTATCCAGTAGGACGTTGCTGAAGGTGCAGGTCACGTCGTTGCCCAGGGCCAGCGTAACCTCGACCGAATTGCCGTTCTCGACCGGGTTGCCGCCGTCGCAGTCAATGCCGGCCAGTGTCCAGTTAGCCGGGGCCAGCTCGCTGACGAGAACCGTGCCCGGGGTGAGGGGGCTAAAGGTCTGGCTCTCGCCGTCGTCGAGCACCGCACTCTCCTGAAAAGTGAACTTCTGGATGCGGTAGTTGTCGGTATCGACGACGTAGACGTTGCCCGCCCCATTCACGGCTACGCCGCGGGGGTAGGCGAACTGGCCGGCGCCGCTGCCCTCGCTGCCCCACTGGCCCAGGTAGTCGCCGTTGCCGTCGAACTTCTGGATGCGGTCGTTTAGCGAGTCAGCGACGTAGACGTTGCCGGCTGCGTCCACCACCAGGCCGCCGGGGGAGCTGAACTGGCCGTTGCCGCTGCCGTACTGGCCCCACTGGGCCAGGTAGTGGCCGTCGCCGTCGAACTTCTGGATGCGGTGGAGGTTGGCATCGGTGACGTAGACGTTGCCGGCTGCGTCCACCGCCACGCCATTGGGGTAGTCGAACTGGCCGTTTCCCTGGCCAAACTCGCCCCATTGGGCCAGGTAGTGGCCGTCGCTGTCGAACTTCTGGATGCGGCCGTTGTCGGCGTCGACGACGTAGACGTGGCCGGCGGTGTCGACCGCGATGGCGTTGGGGTAGGCGAATTGGCCGTCGCCGCTGCCATACTCGCCCCATTGGGCCAGGTAGTCGCCGTCGCCGTCGAACTTCTGGATGCGGTAGTTGTTGCTATCGGTGACGTAGACGTTGCCGGCTGCGTCCACCGCCACGCCATTGGGGTAGTCGAACTGGCCGTTTCCCTGGCCAAACTCGCCCCATTGGGCCAGGTAGTTGCCATCGCCGTCGAACTTCTGGATGCGGCTGTTATCGCTGTCGGCGACGTAGACGTTGCCCGCCCTGTCCACCGCCACGTCATTGGGGTAGGCAAACTGGCCGTTGCCGCGGCCGTACTCGCCCCATTTAGCCACCAGAGGGGCGCGGCTGAGGTCGAGCGCGAATGGGAAGTCGGTCCCGCCGGCCGGGTCAGTGGCCTTGACGATTGTCAGCGCCGGCGGTGTCGTGTCGATTGTCCAGGTGTGGCTGTCGGCCGCGCCGGTGTTGCCGGCCGGGTCGGTGGCCCGCACCTGGAAGGTGTGCTCGCCGTCGGCTACGTCGGTGTAGCTCTTGGGACTATTACAGGCCTGCCAGGCGCCGCTGTCCAGCCGGCACTCGAAGGTGCTGCTGGTCTCGTTACTGCTGAAGGTGAACGACGGGTCGTTGTCGTTCGTCTTGGTGGCCGGGCCGCTGGCGATGGTTGTCTGGGGCGGTGTGGTGTCCAGCGCATAGGTGTTGTTGAAGGTGCAGGTCACGTCGTCGCCCAGAGCCAGCGTCACGCTGACACCGTTGCCGTTCTCGACCGGACTGCCGCCGTCGCAGGTGATGTCATCCAGTGACCAGTTCACCGGCACCTGTTCGCTGACCAGGTGCATCCCCGGAAGAAGACCGTCGAAGGTATAGCTCTCGCCGTCGTCGAGCAGCGCCCTTCTCGGGACAACGAACTTCTTGATGCGTTGGTTGCCGCTGTCGGCGACGTAGACGGTGTCCGCGCCGTCCACCGTCACGCCGTAGGGGAAGAGGAACTGGCCGTTGCCGCTGCCATACTGGCCCCACTTGTCCAGGTAGTTGCCGTCGCCGTCGAACCTTTGGATGCGGTGGTTGTAGGTGTCAACAACGTAGACGTTGCCCGCGCCGTCCACCGCCACGCCAAGGGGGCCGCCGTCGCTGTCGAACTGGCTGTTGCCGTCCCCCTCGCCGCCCCACTGATCCAGGTAGTTGCCATTACCGTCGAACTTCTGAATGCGGTGGTTTTCGCTATCAGAGACGTAGACGTTGCCCGCCGCGTCCACCGCCACGCCGTAGGGGAAGGCGAACTGGCCGTCGCCGCTGCCCGCGCCGCCCCACTGGGCCAGGTAGTCGCCGTCGCCGTCAAACTTCTGGATGCGGTCATTGTCGCTGTCAGCGACGTAGACGTTACCCGCCCCGTCCACCGCGACGCTCGTGGGGACAATGAACTGGCCGTTGCCGCTGCCCCGGCCGCCCCATTGGAGCAGGTAGTTGCCATCGCCGTCGAACTTCTGGATGCGGTGGTTGTCGGTGTCGGCGACGTAGACGTTACCCGCCGCGTCCACCGCGACGCCCCTGGGGCCGTCGAGGTCGCCGAACTGGCCGTTGCCGTCCCCCTCGCCGCTCCACTGGGCCAGGTAGCCGCCGGCGCTATTGAACTTCTGGATGCGGTAGTTGTAGGCGTCGGCGACGTAGACGTTGCCCGCCGCGTCCACGGCCACGCCGAGGGGATAGTAGAACTGGCCGTCGCCGCTGCCCTCGCTGCCCCATTGGGTCACAAAGTTGATCTGGTTGGGGCCGAGGGTGAACGGAAAGCCGGTTCCACCGGCGGGGTCGGTCTCTTTGATGACGGTCAGTGACGTGGACGAGGTCGTGGCTATTGTCCAGGTGTGGCCGGCAGGGTCGCCGGTGTTGCCGGCCGCGTCGGTGGCCTGCACGTGGAAGGTGTGGTCGCCGTCGGCCAGGCCGGTATAGCTCTTGGGCGAGGCGCAGGCGGCGAAGTCCGCGCCGTCGAGGCTACACGCGAACGTTGCCGTGGCGTCGTCGCTGCTGAAGATGAAGACGGCGCCGGCGCTGTCGGACGGGTCGGGCGGCGCGCCGGTGATGGTCACGGCTGGCCCGGTCGTGTCGATTGTCCAGGTGAGCGTGGCTGCCGTATTGCCGTTGCCGGCCGCGTCAGTGGCTACGCTGGCGGCGATGGCGATGATGATCGTGCCGTCGCCGGTCATGCCGCTGACGTCCAGGTCGAACTCCATGCGGTCGTGGAGGTTGGTGACGATGGCCGTTGTCGCCCCGGCCGTGCCGCTGAGCACCACGTCGCCGTTGGCAAAGCCATTGACCGGCTCGGTGAAGTGAACCGTAAAATGGATGGAACCGGGCAGGACGGCGGTGAAGTCGATGGTGGTTTCGGGCGAGGTGGTGTCCACGATCCAGAAGTGAATGGGGTAATCGGTATCGGCCTTGCCCTGGTCATCCACCGCGCGGACGGCGAAGAAGTGCGGCCCGTCGGCCAGGTTGGTGACTTCGTGCGGGCTGACGCACTCGGCAAAGGGCGCGTCATCGAGCGAACACTCAAAGGAGGCCGCGCCGGCGCCGCTGAAGGTGAAGCCGGCCGTGGCGCTGTTCGATGGGTTGGGCGGGTAGCTGTCGAGGCTGGTGTCCGGCCCCGGTGTCTCGATCGTCCAGGTGAGCGTGGCCGCCGTATTGCCGTTGCCGGCCGCGTCGGTGGCTACGCCGGCGGCGATGGCGATGATGATCGTGCCGTCGCCGGTCATGCCGCTGACGTCCAGGTCGAACTCCATGCGGTCGTGGAGGTTGGTGACGATGGCCGTTGTCGCCCCGGCCGTGCCGCTGAGCACCACGTCGCCGTTGGCAAAGCCATTGACCGGCTCGGTGAAGTGAACCGTAAAATGGATGGAACCAGGCAGGACGGCGGTGAAGTCGATGGTGGTTTCGGGTGGGGTGGTATCGACGGCCCAGGTGTAGGCGGCCGGGCTGGGGTCAACGTTGCCGGCGGCGTCCTTGGCCCGCGCCTCGAAGGTGTGGCTGCCCTGGCTCAGGTTGGTGTAGCTCTTGGGCGAGACGCAGGCGGCGAAGGCGGCCGTGTCCAGCTTGCACTCGAACGAGGCCGCGTCGACGCCGGTGAAGGTGAACTCGGCCGTCGTGCTGTTCGTCGTCGCCGGCGGCTGGCCGGTGAGGGTCGTCTCGGGCGGGTTGGTGTCAACAGTCCAGGTGTAGCTGGCTGGGCTTGGGTCGTAGCGCCCTTCGGTGTCCTTGGCCCGCACGAAGAAGGTGTGGTCGCCGTCAGTCAGACCGGTGTAGCTCTTGGGCGACGTGCAAACGGCGAAGCTGCCGCTGTCGAGCTTGCACTCAAACGAGGCCGCGTCGCCGCCGCTGAAGGTGAATTCGGCCGTCGTGCTGTTGGTCGTCGCCGCCGGCTTGCCGGTGATGGTGGTTTCGGGCGGGGTGGTATCGACGGCCCAGGTGTAGCCGGCCGGGCTGGGGTCAACGTTGCCGGCGGCGTCTTTGGCCCGAACCTGGAAGGTGTGGCTGCCGTCGCTCAGGCCGGTGTAGTTCTGGGGTGACGTGCAGGTGGCAAAGGCCGCGCCGTCGAGCCGGCACTCGAAGGTCGCGCCGGTCTCGCTGCTGAAGGTGAAGACCGCGGTGTTGCCAACTGACGGGGTAGCCGGCCACTGGGTGATGGTGGTCTCGGGCGGGTTGGTGTCAACGGTCCAGGTATAGCTGGCCGAGCTGGGGTCATAGTTGCCGGCGGCGTCTTTGGCGCGCACGTAGAAGGTGTGGCTGCCATTGTACAAGTTAGTGTAGTTGACCGGCGACGCGCAGGCAACGTAGCCGGCCGAGTCCAGCTTGCACTCGAAGGACTCCGCGCCGACGCCGGTGAACGAAAAGGCGGCCGTGGCGCTGTTGGTCAGCGCGTCGGGGTGGGCGGTAATGGTGGTGTCGGGCGGGGTGGTGTCGATTGTCCAGGTATAGCCGGCCGGGCTGCCCACGTTGCCGGCGGTGTCCGTGGCCCGCGCCTGGAAGGTGTGGCTGGCTTCGCTGAGGCCGGTATAGCTCTTGGGCGACGCACAGGCGGCGTAGCTGCCGCTGTCGAGCTTACACTCGAACGTGCCCGCTTCGCTGCTGGTGAACTCGAATGTGGCATTGGTGCTGGAGGTGGCGGCCGCCGGTTTGGCGGTGATCGTTGTCTCCGGCGCGGTCAGGTCCATCGTCCAGCTCCACGTGGCCGGCGTCGGGTCAACGTTGCCCAGCGTGTCCTCGGCCTTGACGCGGAAGGTGTGATCGCCGTCGAACAGGTTGAAGTAAGTGATGCTGTCGCCGCCGCACGAAACCCAGGCGTTGGCATCCGTCTGGCAATAGAAATAGATGCCGGCGGCGTAGTTGCCCTCGCTGCTGGTGAAGGCGAAGTCGGGCGTCGGGTCGTTGGAGAGGGCCGCCGGTTTGGCGGTGATGGTCGTCTCGGGCGGTGTGGCGTCCAGCGTCCAGGTGTAGACGGCCGGTGTGGGGTCGAGGTTGCCGGCGGCATCACCGGCGCGTACCGTGAAGGTGTGGCTGCCGTCGCTCAGGCCGTTGTAGGTCTTGGGCGACGTGCAGGGGCCGTAGTCGGCGCTATCGAGCTTGCAGGCGAACGTGGCCCCGGCCTCGGTGCTGCTGAAGGCGAATGTGGCGCTGCTGCTGGTAGACGGGTTGGGCGGATAGGCATCAATCGTCGTGTCCGGCACGACGGTATCAATGGTCCAGGTGTAGGCGGCCGGGCTGGGGTCAACGTTGCCGGCGGCGTCCTTGGCCCGCACGCTGAAGGTGTGGCTGCCGTCGGCCAGATTGCTATAGCTCTGGGGCGAGGCGCAGGCGGCGAAGTCGCCGCTATCGAGCTGACACTCGAACATCGCCCCAGCCTCGCCGCTGCTGAAGGTGAATGTGGCGCTGTTGCTGCGCGATGGGTTGTACGGCTTGCCCGTCAGCGTCGTGTCCGGCACAACGGTGTCAATGGTCCAGGTATGGCCGGCCGGGGTCGGGTCGGCGAACTCGGCGCCGTCAATGGCCCTGACCTGGAACGTGTGGCTGCCATCGGCCAGATTACTGTAGCTCTGGGGCGACGCGCAGGCGGCAAACAAGCCGCCGTCGAGCTGACACTCGAAGGTGTAGCTCGCGTCGCTGCTGCTGAAGGTGAACGAGGCTGTCGTGCTGGTTGTCACGGCTGCCGGTTTGCCGCCGGTGATCGTTGTCGGCGGGCCGATCTGGTCGATTATCCAATAATACAAGGCGGCATTTTCGTAGGCTTCGGCGTTACCGAAGGCGTCGGTGGCCATCACTTCGAAGACCCAACCGCCGTCGTCGAGGCCGGTGAAGGACATGGGGCTGGTGCAAGGCTGCATAACCGGCTGGACGTAGCCGGGTGGTATATCGCGCCAGAGCCGGATGAGGCAGCGGAAGGTGGCCGCCTCGTTGGCCGTGAAGTTGAAGGTAGCGTTGGGGCTGTCTGATGTCGGCTGGGACGGCCCGGAGACGACTCGCGAGTCGGGCGGGGTCGTGTCCCACGTGAAGTTGTAGAACGCGGGCGAGGGGTCAGCCTGGCCGGCGCTGACGGCGCGCACCCAGAAGGTGTAGCCGCCCCCGCTGCTGACAGCCCAGGTATGCGGGCTGGTGCACGCCACAAACGAGTCGCTGGTGTCGCGGCATTCAAAGGTGGCCGCCGGGTCGTCACTGTGGAAGGTGAAGGTCACTGGGGTATCTTTGTTGACCCGCGCCGGGCTGCTGTCGATGATGGTGTCGGGGGGCGGCGTGCCCGTGGCGTCGCCGCGAGAGGCGTAGCGCACTTCTTCATCCGTGGTGTAGCTGATGTGAGGCGTCGCGGCGTTGTCCAGGGCCAGCACTGTCACCTTGTAATTGGAGACCCATTCGACCCATTCCTTCTGCCAGGTCGCGCCGTCATAGACGGCATAGCGGACGACTCCCAATGTGCTACCCGATGAAAAAGCGTTCGTGTAAGCAACGTGGGGATTATCGGCGGCGTCGAAGGTCAGCGACGGATACAAACCGGCGTGGCTCAGCGTGTCGCCCAGTTCGGGGGTGTCGATGGTCGTGATGGTCCAGGCGTTAAGCCCGGTGCGCTCGGCGTACTTCAGGCTGCGGGCGCGGCTGTCGTGGAAGGCGATTCGGGCCTGGCCGCGGCTGTCGACGGCCAGGGAGTGACCACCGCCGGCCAGGACCACACTCTCGCGGATCCATTCACCGGTGAGGTTATTTTGGTAGGCATAGCCCGTGATGTCATAGGCGCTGCCGCTGCCGTAGTCGTAGGCGACGTGGCGCCGGCCACCGGCATCGATGACAATCGAAACGTCCTGCCAAACAATGTCGCGGCGGCTCGTGACGGCCTCCGGCTCCGTCCAGCCGTCCGCCGTCTGCCGGGTAAAGACGACCTGCAAGTCGGCGGCGAAGACCAGATTCATGTTGCCCAGGCTGTCGAAGGCGATCGCGCTGGGGAGGTAGATTTGTGGGAAATGAGGGTCCATCTCCGGCGAGTAGGGCACGTAGGAGGTCTGCCAAGACCATATCCCCTCTGAGTTTTTCGAGCCGGAGGTAACAGCGAACTTATCTTCGCAGACATCAAAGTAGCTGAATGCGGCGCGGCTGCCGTCAGCGTTCACGGCCAGTGAAAGGGTGGAGATCGGGTAGTCGATGCAGTAGACTCTCGGATCAGCCTGGGACGTGCGCCAGGCGCTGCCATCCCACTCGGCCAGAAGAAGCCCCCTTTTCGTTACGTCAGTTAAGCTGTAGGCGCGACCAATGGCGAGATAGGGGGCGCCGCCGGCGTCGAATTTGAGATCCAACGGGTAATTGGCTTCCGCGCGATCCCCGTGAGCGGCTACCGTAGTGCTCGTCCACAGCGGGTAAGCATTAGCCGGGGTAGGCTGCTGGGCCAGCAGCAACACGGCCGCGACCAGTAGGGCGAAGATCAGGCGGGCCGGTTGGCGGCCGGCGTGAGTGGAAAGCAGTTTAGGGGTCATGATAGGTGTTCCTTAAGGCGACTCGTTTGTCGCTTGGGGCGGCGCGGGGTTGTTGCCGGCCAGGATGGCGGCCAGCTCGCCCAGCGATAGTTCATTGAGTTGTTGCCTCGACCAGACGACGGCCCGGTTGCGGTCGGCGTCGAGGCCGATGAGGCGCAAGCCGGGCCGTCGTTGGAGCAAGACGAAGGCGCACTGGGGGAAGTCCGCGCCGACGTCGAAGAGGATGACGTCGGGCCTGAGCGCGGCCAGTGGCTCCATGCCCAGAGGTGGGGCAGGAAGAGGGATGATCTCGATGTCGGGAAACCGGCGCAGACCGACCGCCACTGTGTCTAGCAGCACCGAATGGCCGACGAGCACGATCCGCAGCGGGTTCATGATTAGGGATTAGGGGTTATGGGAAAAGCGCCCTGCCCCATGCCCCGGTTCCTCTTATTGACACAATAGCAGGAACGGCCGCCGGGCACACTGGGCGGAGGGATAGAAAAGGGCTAGTCGCGGGGGAGGGGGTGACTAGCCCAGGGGATAGGGATTAGGGATTAGGGGATAGGGATTAGGGGGAAGAGCGCTCTTCCCTAATCCCTAATCCCTATCCCCTAGCCCCTGCTTCCCAGCATAGGCCAACACCTGCGCCCGGTGCTCCAGGTGCAGCGCGGCCATGATCTCGGCCATGTGGTACTTGACGGTGTGGGGGCTGAGGTTCAGGCGGGCGCCGACTTCCTTGTAGGTCAGGCCGGCGGCGACGAGTTGCAGCACTTCGCGCTGGCGCTCGGTCAACACTGGTAGGAGCGCCGGCGTCTCGGTCATAGCCGCGGCATCGGCCGACGGGACGGCGGCGCTCCCGGCTAATCGCGCAAATTCGCCTAACAACTTCTCGGCCAGGCCGGGCGAAAAGGGCGGTGCGCCCTGTTGCGCCCCGTGCAGGCTGTCGATCAGTTCGTCGGCGCTCATGCTCTTCAACAAATAGCCGCACGCACCGCTCTTGACCGCCTCGAACAGGTCGGCCTCGTCGGTAGAGGTGGTCAGGATGACGACGCGCGTCTCCGGCAGTTCGGCCTTGATGCGCCGCGTGGCCGTCAGGCCGTCGCCGCCGGGCATGCGCAGATCCATGAGAACGATCTCCGGCCGTAGCGCCCGCGCCAGGGCCACGGCTTCAACACCGTCATGAGCTTGGCCCACAACATCAATCCCGTTGGCCGCTAACAGGCTACTCAACCCCTCCAGCAGGAGGCGGTGATCATCGGCGAGTAAGACGCGCATGGTGATGCATCTCTCCAGACCTCAGAGGTCTTCTGAGACCTCTGAGGTCTTATCGGTTGAGGTCTTACCGGTCTTGTCTCTCAATGGCGCGTCGAGAACGACGCGCGTCCCCGCGCCCGGCCGCGACTCGATGGCCAGCCGGCCGCCGACCTGGGCCATGCGCTCGCGCATGATGGCCAGGCCATAGTGCCCCTCGCCCACGGCGGCGGCGTCGAAGCCGTGGCCGTCGTCGGCGACGACAAGGCGCGCGCCCCCGTTCTCGCGCCCGACCGTGACGCCGACGTGGCGGGCCTCGCCGTGCTTGCGGGCGTTGGTCAGCGCTTCCTGGACGACGCGCAGCACCTGCACACTCGTCTCCGGCGCGAACGGGTCGTCCAGCCCGTCGGCCACGGCCAGGTCAATGTGGACGTCGTAGCGGGCGGCGTAGGTGTCGAGATAGCGGCCCAGCACGGCGGCGAACGGTTGGTTTTCGGCCGTGGCGGTCTTGAGGCTGAGGATGGATTCACGCACGTCCACGTGGGCGCCCCGGGCGGCGTCGGCCAGTTGGGCCAACTGGGCGGCGGCGGCGACCATGTCGCCGTCACGGACGTGCTTGCCGATCGCCTCAGCTTGCAGGCTGACGTAGGCCAGGATTTGCCCGGCGCTGTCGTGCAGCTCGCGGGCCAACCGTTCGCGTTCTTGCAGTGTGGCCAGGGCGCGCTGCTGGGCCAGCAGTTGGGCTTCGGTTCGGCGCTGCTCGGTCACGTCGCGCAGCAGAAGCAGGCGGCCGTGGAGACGGCCGCGACCGTCATAGAGGGGCGTGGCCTGCGCGCTGGTGTGGCGAGCGGTGTCGCCGGCGCCGATGGTGAACTCCAAGGGTGTTGCCTTCTCGGCCATCAAACAACTCGGATTCATCGCCACGGGCAGCAGGCCGGCCACCGGTTGCCCTCTGACCCTGTCGAGTCCCGCGCCGAGCATTACCTCGGCGGCCCGGTTCATATCGGCCACGCGCTGGGCGGTGTCGAGGACGAGGATGCCATCGGCCATCTGATCGAGTACCGCCTGGCGGGCCAGACGGATGGGGTCGAGGATGCGAAAGCGGAAAAGGGCCAGGGCGAAGAGAACCGCTGCCGGGATGAAGCTCAGCACTGCGGCGCTGACGGGGGCGAACGGGTTGTAGCCGGTGAAGTCGGCCAGGTGGGCGGCGCGCAGGAGCAGGAAGACGACCAGGATGAGGGTTGCAGCCCCACGGTCGGTCGGCGAGCGCAGGATCATGCGCGCCAGAATCACGATGTTCAGCACCGTGAAGGTAAAAGTGAAAACATTGAAGAGCCAGGCGACCGGGCCGGGTTGCAGGTCCGCGACCCGCGGCGCGGCGGGTGGCCGCCACAGGAGGTGGTGCAGGTTGTTGGTCAGGAGCAACAGGACGAACACCAGCGAGGGCAGGGCCAGCAAAACGACAACCCGTCGCGTCAGCCAACGGCCGTGGCCGGCATATTGCACCACGAAGCAGAAGATCGCCGTGACCGCCGGCAATTGCCAGGTGATCTGGAATTGCGCCCAGAAGAGCCAGGCGGCGGAGGAGGTGGCGGCCGTGGCGGCCGTGGCGGCCGTGGCGGCCGTAGCCATCAGTTCGAAGCTGTGGCCCAGCGTCCATAGACCGGCGAAGAGACACAGGAGGGCGAAAGGCAGCGCGGCCGGCACGTGGCGCCGTCGCCAGGCGTAGACGCCCAGCCCGGCATAGAGGATCAGGCTGGGGAGTGTCAGCCAGAGAGAGGGTGTCAGACGATACTGTTCGGCCACTGTTCCCCTGAGGCCCCTGGAGCTTCGGCCAAACCGCCCAGCGTCGCCCCGGCCGGCGCAACGACGCTCCTTATCATTATAGCATAGCTGGGTCAAAAGTACTGTTTCTTCTTTGCGCCTTTTGCCCCTTCGCGCCTTTGCGTGAGCTGCTATCGACTTTGCCATGACCCTATTGCAATCACCGGTGACGATTGGCGACCGGCCAAGACGTGCTAGAATCGAATGGCCATGACCGACACGCCGCCTATCGAAAACCTCGTCCTGACGCTGCACGACATCGGCGCGGTGCAGTTTGGCCGCTTCCGGCTGCACAGCGGCCGCGAGTCGCGCATCTACATCGACTTGCGCGTGCTGGTGTCGTTTCCGGCGGCGCTGCGCCAGGCGACGGCGGCCTACCGCGAGTTGCTGGCCGGGCTGGAGTATGACCTGCTGGCGGCCACGCCGCTGGCCGGGTTGCCCATCGGCACGGCGCTATGCCTTGACCTGGACAAGCCGCTCATCTACCCGCGCAAGACGGCCAAGAGCTACGGCACGGGTAAGGACATCGAGGGGCGCTGGTCGATTGGCCAGACGGCCGTAGTCATCGATGACCTGATCACCTCCGGCGACAGCCTGCTGGAAACAATCGCCACGGTGAAGGCCGCCGGGCTGAAAGTCCACGACACGGCCGTGCTCATCGATCGCGAGCAGGGCGGGCGCGAGATGCTGGCGGAGCAGGGCTACGCGCTCCACGCCTACACCACGCTGCGCCAGTTGTTAGAGATGCTGGTCGTCCATGATCGGCTGACCCATTACCAGCGACGCGAAGTATTGTCGTCACTCAATCTCACCTAGCCCTAGCAGCCGTTGCGCCGTGGGTTAGGGAATCGATGCGGACGGACGGCCGCCGGGCGTGCCCGCCTGTCCAAGCGCATAAAAGGGGAATCACACCATGTCCGATACCGAGAAGATGGTTCGCAGCACCGCCCACAATGTGTTGCGTATGGAGCAGAATCCACTGGAAGTGATGTTCAAGCCAAAGAGCGTCGCCGTCGTGGGGGCGACGGAGCGCACGGGCAGCGTGGCTCGCACCATCCTGTGGAACCTCATCTCCACCTCTTTCGGCGGGACGATCTTCCCGGTCAACGCCAAGTACAACAGCATTCTGGGCATCAAGTCGTACCCCAACGTCGCCGCCATCCCCGATCCGGTCGATCTGGCCGTCATCGTCACGCCGGCCAAGACCGTGCCGGGCATCATCGAGGAGTGCGTCCAGGCCGGTGTCCGCGCGGCCATCGTTATCTCGGCCGGCTTTAAGGAGACGGGGCCGGAGGGCGCGGCGCTGGAGCAGCAAATCCTGAAGATCGCCCGCAAGGGCCACATGCGCATCGTTGGCCCCAACTGCCTGGGCGTGATGAACCCCATCACCGGGCTAAACGCGACCTTTGCCAGCACGATGGCCCGGCCCGGCTCGGTCGGCTTCATCAGCCAGTCGGGCGCGCTGCTGACGGCCATCCTCGACTGGAGCTTCCGCGAGAACGTCGGCTTCAGCGCCTTCGTGTCCATCGGCTCGATGCTCGACGTGGGCTGGGGCGACCTGATCTACTACCTGGGCGACGACCCCAACACGCGCAGCATCGTCCTGTACATGGAATCCATCGGCGACGCGCGCTCCTTCCTCTCGGCGGCGCGCGAAGTGGCCCTGACCAAGCCGATCATCGTCATCAAGCCGGGGCGCACGGAGGAGGCGGCCAAGGCGGCGGCGTCGCACACCGGCTCGCTGACCGGCGGCGACGAAGTGCTGGCGGCAGCCTTCCGCCGCAGCGGCGTTCTGCGCGTCGATTCCATCGCCGACCTGTTCAACATGGCCGAGGTGCTCAGCAAGCAACCGCGCCCGCGCGGCCCGCGTCTGAGCATCGTCACTAACGCCGGCGGCCCCGGCGTGCTGGCCACCGACGCGCTGATCACCAGCGGCGGCGAGCTGGCCCCCATCAGCGACGCGGCGATGGAGCAGTACAACAAACTGCTGCCGGCGGCGTGGAGTCACAATAACCCCATCGACATCCTCGGCGATGCCGACGCCACGCGCTACGCCGAGTCCATCAAGATCGCCGCCAACAACCCGGACAGCGACGGCACGCTGGTTATCCTGACGCCGCAGGCCATGACCAACCCCACAGAGACGGCCCGCGTCCTGGCCGAGCAGTTCGCCCGGCCGGCGGGGCAGATCTATGGCAAGCCCATCCTGGCCAGCTGGATGGGCGGCTCAGAGATCAGCAGCGGCGAGTCGATGCTCAACAAGGCCAACATCCCGACGTTTCCTTACCCCGACACGGCGGCGCGCATCTTCACCTATATGCACCGCTACCAGCGGCGGCTGACGGCGCTTTACCAGACGCCGGAACTGGCCGAGGACTACGGCGAGGCGGGCTTCAAGCACTTCCTCATCAAGGAGATGCTGGAGCAGATTCGCCAGACGGGCCGGACGATCCTGACCGAGTACGAGTCGAAGCAGGTGCTGGAGGCGTATGACATCCCCACCGTGCCGACGCGGCTGGCCCACAGCGCCGACGAGGCCGCGACCATCGCCGCGGAGATCGGCTTCCCGGTGGTCATCAAGCTCAACTCGGAGACGATCACGCACAAGACGGACGTGGGCGGCGTGCGGCTCGACCTGGCCTCGGCCGAGGAAGTGCGCAACGCCTACCTGGTCATGGAAAAGACCGTCGGCCAGAAGTTCAGCCCGGCCGACTTCCTGGGCGTCACCGTCCAGCCGATGTTGAACCTGAAGGACGGCTATGAGCTGATCGTCGGGGCCAGCCCCGACCCGCAGTTTGGCCCGGTGGTGCTGTTCGGCACGGGCGGCACGCTGGTGGAGGTCTTTAAGGATCGCGCCCTGGCCATCCCGCCGCTGAACACGACGCTGGCGCGGCTGACGATGACGCGCACGAAGATCTACGAGGCGCTCAAGGGCGTGCGCGGCCGGCCGCCGGTCGATCTGGCCCTGTTGGACAAGATCTTCGTCCGCTTCAGCGAGCTGGTCGTCACGCAACGCTGGATCAAGGAGATCGACATCAACCCGCTGTTCGCCAGCCACGAGCAGCTGATCGCCCTGGACGCGCGGGTGGTGCTCTATGAGCCGGAAGTGAAGGAGGAAGACCTGCCCCGGCTGGCCATCCGGCCGTATCCGTCGCATTATGTCAAGGAATTCACCAACCGCGAGGGGCTTGAGTTCACCCTGCGACCCATCCGCCCGGAAGACGAGCCGAAGATGGTCGCCTTCCACAGCAAGCTGTCGGAGCAGAGCGTCTATCTGCGCTACTTCCGCGCCTTCAACCTGCAGCAGCGGACGGAGCACGAGCGGCTGACGCGCATCTGTTTTGTGGACTACGACCGCAGCATCGCCCTGGTGGCGGAGACGGCCGACCCAGCAACGGGCCAGCCGGAGATCGTCGCCGCCGGCCGGCTGACGCGCCTGCAGAACCCGGAGGAAGCGGAGTTCGCCATGCTGGTGCGCGACGACTTCCAGCGGCGCGGCGTGGGCACGCGGCTGCTGAGTCATCTGCTGGAGTTCGGCGCGGATGAGGGCATCCAGCGCGTCGTCGCCTGGATGCTGCCGGAGAACCGGGGGATGATCGAGATCAGCGAGAAGCTGGGCTTCACCATGAGCCGGGAGGAGGATATGGTGAAGGCGGTGAAGGAACTTTAAATGGCTCGTGACCTGACCAACATTCACCCGGACTTGCATAGCGTCATTCAGAAGTTCCCGCGCTTTCCGATCAATCGCTGGACGGTAGGCTTGATGCGGTTGCTTCAAGGCGTCATGCCGTTGCCGAAGCCCCCCGATGACGTGCTGATCCGTGAGGAGAGTGCGCCAAGGGAGGCTTCGAGCCGTCCGGTGAGGGTGTGGGTCTACAAGCCGCGCGACCTGACGACGCCTGCGCCCGCCTTGCTGTGGATACATGGCGGCGGGTTAGTCATCGGCAATGCCCAGATGAATGACCGGCAACTGGCGACGTTTGTGCAGGCGTTGGGCATCGTTGTCGTTTCCGTTGAGTATCGTCTTGCGCCCACTCATCCCTATCCGGCGGCCATTGACGACTGTTACACGGCGCTGAAGTGGCTCCACGACCGGGCCGCGGCGCTGGGCGTGGATCCGGCGCGCGTCGCCGTGGGCGGGGCCAGCGCGGGCGGTGGGCTG
>JAIBAS010000002.1 GCA_019695075.1 Promineifilum sp.
CGCGGTCGGCGGCGGCGGCAGTTCCGTGGCCGTCGCCTCGGCCGGCGCGCGGTTGCAGGCGGTCATCGCTGCCAGGGCCATGACCGGCAGCAGGAATAGAGCGAATCGTTTCATTGAACCCCCTATGAATCGATGGCCGCGCCCGATTGGCTGCGGCCGACGCCCTATTGTAGTCCACACGCGCCGCCGTCCCATGAGCCGAATGTCCCACTCATCTTCCATCGGCCGCGCCCGGCAGTACCAGGCCCATGATGCGCTTCATCTCATCCACCTTCGGCTGGGCGACGGCGCGGGCCTGCGCCGCGCCGTGGGCCAGGATGCGGTCTAGCTCGGCCGGGTCGTCCATCAGTTCGCGGTGGCGTGCCTGGATGGGCCGCAACGTCTCGATGACCACCTCAGCCACGCGCACCTTCAGGTCGCCATAGCCGCGCGCGTTGGCGAAGTCGGCCTCCACCTCGGCGTTGCTCTGGCCGGTGATGGCCCGGTAGATGCCCAGCAGGTTGTTGACGCCGGCCTTGTCCGGGTCGTTGGAGAAGGCGATCTCGCGGCCGGAGTCGGTCACGGCCCGCTTGAAGCTGTAGAGGATCTCGTCCGGCGTGTCGAGCATGCGCACGGCGTGGCCGCGCTTGTCGGCCAGGC
This sequence comes from Promineifilum sp., assembly GCA_019695075.1. Lineage (GTDB taxonomy): Bacteria > Chloroflexota > Anaerolineae > Promineifilales > Promineifilaceae > Promineifilum. Next base: position 640 of record JAIBAS010000002.1, read on the forward strand.
TCTTGGACATCTTCACCGTGGGGTCGTCCAGACCCATGACCCGCGCGCCGACCTCCGGGATAATCGGCTGCGGGATGACGAAGAACTCCTGCTCATAGAGCGCGTTGAAGCGCTGGGCGATGTCGCGCGTCAGTTCGACGTGCTGCTTCTGATCTTCGCCCACCGGCACTTCGTCGGCGTCGTAGAAGAGGATGTCGCCGGCCATCAGCACCGGGTAATCGAGCAGGCCGGTCAGGACGCTTTCCTGCCGGGCGGACTTGTCCTTGAACTGGGTCATGCGTTGCAGCCAGCCCAGCGGCGTGACGCAGTTGAGCAGCCAGCAGCCCTCGGCGTGGGCCGTCACGTGGCTCTGGATGAACAGTGTGCTCTGGGCCGGGTCGATGCCGCAGGCCAGCAGCAGCGCCGCCATCGAGCGCGTCTCGTGGCGGAGTTGCTCCGGGTCTTGCGGCACGGTCAGGCTGTGGAGGTCAACGACGCAGAACGTGTTGATCTTCTCCGCCTGCCGCGCCGCCCAGTTGCGCACCGCGCCCAGGTAATTGCCCAGGTGGGTATTGCCCGTCGGCTGAATGCCGCTAAACACTCGCTTCCTATCGCTCATAACACCTCCAAATGAATTAGGAATTGGGAATTAGGAATCAAAGAAGGCTCTCTTGATTCCTAATTCGTAATTCCTAATTCCTAATTCTATAACGCGCCCGCTTCCGCCCTGGCCACGGCGACCAGCAGCGCGCCGGCCTTGTTGACCGTCTCCTGGTACTCGGCCGCCGGGTCGCTGTCGGCGACGATGCCGCCGCCGGCCTGGACGTAGACGCGGTCGCCCTGCATGACCATCGTGCGGATGGCGATGCAGGTGTCCATGCTGCCGTCGTAGCTGAAGTAGCCGACCGCGCCGGCATAGAGGCCGCGCCGCTGCCCCTCCAACTCCTCGATGATCTCCATCGCCCGCACCTTGGGCGCGCCGCTGACCGTGCCGGCCGGGAAGGTGGCCCGCATCAGGTCGTAGGCGTCCATGCCCGGCCGCACCCGCCCCTCGACGTGGCTGACGATGTGCATCACGTGGCTGTAGCGCTCGATGGTCATCAGGTCGTGGACGCGCACCGTGCCATACTCGCACACCCGGCCGATGTCGTTGCGCCCCAGGTCAACCAGCATCACGTGCTCGGCCCGCTCCTTGGGGTCGGCCAACAGCTCGGCGGCCAACGCCTCGTCCTCGGCGTGGTTGGCCCCGCGGCGGCGCGTGCCGGCGATGGGCCGGACGGTGGCCACGCCATCCTCCAGCCGCACGTGCATCTCCGGCGACGCGCCGATGACCTGCAAGTCGAGCGGCGCGAAGTTGAAGTAGAACATGTAGGGCGACGGGTTCAGCATCCGCAGGGCGCGGTAGACGGCGAAGGGGTGGGCGCTGGTGTGGCGGCTGAAGCGCTGGCTGAGGACGACCTGGAAGATGTCGCCGGCGGCGATGTGCTCCTTGGCTCGCAACACCATCGCCTCGTGCTGGGCGCGGGTCATGTTGGCTTCCAGCGCCTGGCCGTTGCCGTGAGTCGCGCCCCAGCGGCGGATGGGCACGGCCGGCAGCGGACGGAGCAGCTTCTCCGCCAGCCGGTCGATGCGCCGCAGCGCGTCCACGTAGGCCGCCTCCACATCGCCGCCCTCCGGTACGTGGGCGTTGGCCAGCAGCACCAGCCGGTGGCGAGCGTGGTCGAAGACAACCAGCGTGTCCACCAGCAGGAAGATGGCGTCGGGCAGGTCAAGGCCGGGGGCGGCCGTCTCCGGTAGGCGCTCGAAGAAGCGCACCACGTCGTAGCCCATGTAGCCGACCGCGCCGCCGCTGAGCCGCGGCAGGCCGGGCACGGGCGCGGGCCGGTAGCGGGCCAGCGCGTCGCGCACGGCGTCGAGGATGTCGCCCGGCTCATCGCCGCCGGGCAGGTCGTCGGCGGGCAGGCCGCTCCACGCGATCGCCCGCCCGCGCAGTTCCACCCGGCGATGCAGGCCGACGCCGACGAAGGAATAGCGGCCGACCTGTTCGCCTCCCTCGACCGACTCCAGCAGGAACGACGCCCCCGGCTCCTCCATCAGCTTCAGGTAGACGGACACGGGCGTTTCCAGGTCGGCGGCAAACTCGCGCGTGACCGGGATCAGGTTGGCCGCCCCCCGCGCCAGCGCGCGGAACTCGTCCAGGGTCGGGCGCAACGTCTCGGCTGTCGAATCAAATGTGACCATAGTTCTCCATCCGTGGCGCGATTCTCCCGAATCGCGCTATCTATGCCCTCAGGAGGCGATTCGGAGAATCGCGCCACTACACTGCCGGCAGATGCTGTAACGCTTCTTCCACTGCCTCGACCGGGTACTCGTAGTCCTCCAACTGCCCCTTCAGGTAGCTGTCGTAGGCGGTCATGTCGAAGTGGCCGTGGCCGCTGAGGTTGAAGGCGATGACCTTCTTCTCGCCGGCGGCCTTGCAGCGTAGCGCCTCGTCAATGGCTACGGCGATGGCGTGGGTCGATTCGGGCGCGGGGATGATGCCCTCGGCGCGCAGGAAAGTCAGACCGGCCTTGAAGGTGTCGAGCTGCTTGACGGCCCGCGCCTCGATCTGGCCGCCGTGGAGCAGGGCGCTGACCTGCGGGGACATGCCGTGGTAGCGCAGGCCGCCGGCGTGGATGCCCGGCGGGATGAAGGTATGGCCGAGCGTGTACATCTTGACGATGGGGGCCATCTGGGCCGTGTCGCCGTAGTCAAAGGTGTAGCGCCCCTTGGTCAGGCTGGGCGAGGCCGTCGGCTCGGCGGCGATGACGCGCGTCGTCTTGCCCTCGGTCAGGTTCTTGTGGATGAACGGGAAGGTGAAGCCGGCGAAGTTGGAGCCGCCGCCGGTGCAGCCGATGAGCACGTCGGGGTATTCGTCGGCCATCTCAAACTGCTCCAGCGCCTCCAGACCGACGACCGTTTGATGCAACAGGACGTGGTTGAGCACCGAGCCGAGGCTGTACTTCTTGGCCCCGCCGGACGTGGCCGCGGCCTCGACAGCCTCGGAGATGGCGATGCCGAGCGAGCCGGGCGCGTCGGGGTTGTCGGCCAGCAGGGCGCGGCCGTACTGGGTGTTGCTGCTGGGGCTGGCGTAGACCCTGGCCCCGTAGCTCTCCATGATCACCCGGCGATAGGGCTTCTGGTGGAACGACTCCTTGACCATGTAGACCTCCAGGTCAATGCCGAAGAAGTCGCAGGCCATGGCCAGGGCCGAACCCCACTGCCCCGCGCCCGTCTCCGTGGTCAGCGCCCTGGTGCCCTCCTGCTTGTTGTAGAACGCCTGCGGCACGGCCGTGTTCGGCTTGTGGCTGCCCACCGGGCTGGCGCCCTCGTACTTGAAGTAGATGTGGGCCGGCGTGTCGAGCACGCGCTCCAACCGCGCCGCGCGCAGGAAGGGCGTCGGCCGCCACATGCGATAGACATCGCGCACCGGCTCCGGGATTTCGATGTAGCGCTCCGTGCTGATCTCTTGCAGGATGAGGGCCATCGGGAAGAGGACGCCCAGGAAGTCGGGCGTCACCGGCTCCAGCGTGCCGGGGTGCAACACAGGGGCCGGCGGCGTGGGCAGGTCGGCGTTGATGTTGTACCACGCCCGCGGCAGCCGGCTGTCGTCGAGAATAAACTTTGTCTGCTCAGTCATCGTTCCTCTCCTTTTGCAAGTAACCTACACAACTGACCGCTGACGGCCGACCGCTGACCGTCGCAAGAATGCCTGACACCAATGTGCTGGTGGACACCCATCACCTGTCTGGCTCTATCAGCGGTCAGCGGTCGGCCGTCGGCGGTCAGCCAAACAAAAACGCTCCCGTCCCTGTCTCAGGACGAGAGCGTCAAACTCCCGTGGTGCCACCCTGCTTAAGCCGCGTCTGCGACTTCACTTTTGTCGGCCCTCTTCGTCAGTAGGTCAGTCTGTCAGTGGGCCAGTAGGTCAGTCCGAACTGATCTACTGAACACTGACCTACTGGATACTGTCTATAGGCCCGGCCCTGCTAACGGAGGCCACTCCGGCCGCGGCTACTGGGTAGCACAGACTGACAGTCTGTGCTACGGGTTTTCGCCCCGGCGACTCCTCGGTCCATTCACCCGCCGCGCTGACGCCGGTCTTGCAGCAGTCTAACCGGCTCTCTGCGGACCCGCTGTGCGGGGTACTCGTCCGAATCGATGTCGTTGGGTATTCGATTGAGCAGCAGTCTAGCATGAGGGTGGGCGGTCGTCAAGGGGTCTTGTCGCCGCGCGCCGAAGCTCGGAGACTCTGTCGCAGAGCGGAGAGAGCCATGAAGCCACGGGCTGTTCCCTGCGCGTTCCTTGTCTCGTGTGCGGGTTGTCTGCTGGCGGCAGAGATTTGCGGATTGTGCGCGCGGGTACCCTTGTCTATAATGACCCCATGCCCACCCCCCTCCTCCCCAACCGTATCCCCCGCGCCGCCCGCGTCGGCGAGAAGGGCGCTTTCACACGCACGCTGACCGAGGCCGACGCGGCCCTGTTCATCGGCGTCACCTGGGACCTCAACCCCTACCACACCGACGACCGCTACGTGGCCCAGACGCCATTCGGCCGGCGTATCGTCCCTGGCCTGCTGACGGCCAGCCTGCTGACCCACCTTGGCGGCCTGTGGGCCTTCCTGGCCACGGAGATGACCTTCGAGTTCCTCGCCCCGGTCTACATCGGCGACACGGTGACGGCCGAGGCGGAGGTCGTCGAGGTCAGCGAGCGCGGCTGGGTGCGCCTGGCCGGGCGAGTGGTCGGCGCCGACGGCCGCGAGGTGCTGCGGGCCAGCATTCGCGGCTATCCGGGGCGGTTTGAGGAGTAGAGCGGTAGTCCAGAAAGCGGCCAAGCGGAGTGAACCAAAGTCGCCTCCATGCTATACTGTCATCAGTTCTCTAGGATGGCTAATTGAACACGAACAGGAACGGCTAGACGGTATGGAAACCATCATCTTGCGCGCCCATTTTGACGGCGAGCACATCCAACTCGACGATCCGGTCGAACTACGTCCGAACGCCCGCTTGTTGGTTACGGTGATTCCCGAACCCGACGCAGAGCGCCTTGCCTGGCTGAGGTTATCCCTGGATGGGCTAAGTGCGGCATACGGGGAAGACGAACCAGATTATCCGCTGACGGCTGTCAAGGAGCCTAATCCGAACTATGAAGGAGGGTGACGTTGTTCTGACCCCGCTGCCACAGGCCGATGAACGGGTCAAGAATCGTCCCGCGCTTTTCCTGCGCGCCATGCCGCCGTTTGACGACGCGCTCGTCTGCGGTATTAGCACGCAGCTTCACCACCAGATCGCCGGATTTGACGAACTCATATCTTCGGCTGAGGAGGACTTTGCCCAAAGCGGTCTCGTTGCCGACTCCCTGATCCGACTGGGCTTTCTGGCGGTTGTGCCCCAGGCCAGACTCATCGGCTCCATCGGATCAATCGCGCCACAGCGCCACCGCCGCCTGCTCGAGAACCTCTCTGTCTATCTCGTAGCCTCCACTCGAGAGGCCGCGTGATAACCATCACCAGCCCCACCAACCCCCGCGTCAAGTCCGTCGTCCGCCTGGCCGACCGGCGGGCGCGCGACGTGGCGCGGCGGACGGTCGTCGAGGGCGTGCGCGAGGTGGGGCTGGCCCTCGGCCGCGGCGTCGCCCCGGTAGAGGCCTACGTCTGCCCGGAGTTGATCGCCGGGGCGGAGGCTGAGGCGGCGGCGCGTCATCTCGTCGCCCTGGCCGAGACGGGCATGACGGAACTGTTCTACGTCTCGCCGGCCGTGTTCGCCAAGATGGCCTATCGCGGCCAAAGCGGCGGGCTGCTGCTGGTCATCGCCTACCCCCACCGGACGCTGGACGAGCTGACTTTTCGCGCCGCGCCCTTCCTCGTCGTCGTCGAGGAGGCGGAGAAGCCGGGCAACCTGGGCGCGGTCTTGCGCACAGCCGACGCCGCCGGCGTGGACGCCCTGCTCGCGCCCACCCCAGAAACCGAGTTTCTCGGAAGAAACTCGGTTTCTAAGAGCGCCGTTTCTACGGGAACCGACCTCCACAACCCCAACGTCATTCGCGCCAGCCTGGGGGCCTACTTCACCGTGCCGGCCGTGGCCGCGCCGGCCGAGGCAACCATCGCCTGGCTGCGAGCGCGCGGCATCGCCATTGTGGCCACCACGCCGGCAACCGAGACCGTTTACACCGCCGCCGACCTGACCGGGCCGGTAGCCGTGGTCATGGGCAGCGAGGCGTGGGGGCTGAGCGAGACGTGGCTGGCGGCAGCCGACATGCGCGTGCGCATCCCCATGGCCGGGCAGGTGGACAGCCTGAATTTGTCGGCGGCGACGGCGTTGGTGGTGTATGAGGTGGTGCGACAAAGAGGGCTGGGAAAGCTTTAACTCGCCGCCCGCGTCACAAGCGCCGCGATCCGCGCCTCTTCGGCGGCCGTCAATTCGATCAGCGCGAAAGCAGTCGGCCACATCGCGCCCTCGTCGAGCCTGGCCACGTCATTGAAGCCCAGCGTCGCGTAGCGCGCGCCGAACTTCTGCGCCGCCTGGAAGAAGCAGAGCACCTTGCCGTCCTTGGCATAGGCGGGCATCCCGTACCACGTCCTCGGCGCGAGGTGCGGCGCGCTGGTCGTGACAATCGCATGAACCCGCTCGGCTATCAAGCGATCCGATTCCGGCATCTCGGCGATCTTGGCCAGCACGTCGGCCGTCCCATCCGCCTTCGCGCCGCGCCGCGCCGCCGCCTTCGTCTCCGCGGCGCGCTCCTTCATAGCCGCGCGCTCCTCCTCGGTGAAGCCCGTCACATCCTCGTCGCGCGCGCCTGCCTTCTTTGAAGCCATCTCACTCTCCTTTGATGTTGTGGCGCGATTCTCCGAATCGCGTTCTAAACTCAAGCTGTCCTTTAAAGAAGCGATTCGGGAGAATCGCGCCACGGCCCGGCTGGCTAAAGAAGCGATTCGGGAGAATCGCGCCACAGCCTGGTCACATACCGCGCCAGGCTGCCCAACGCCTGCTGCGCCCCGCCGGCGGCGCCGTATTGCGCTGCCGCGTCGCGTTCGGCCGCCGTGGCAAACACTAGTTGCAACGTCACTCTGGTCTTGCCGTTCTCTTCCGCAAAGTCCACCTGCGTGCGCACCGGCTCCGGCGCGCCCGCCACGTCCGCGCCGTAGTCATAGACCAGCCGCGCCGGCGGGGTAATCTCGACGAACTGCACCCGGAAGGGCATCGGCGCGCCGCCGGGGCCGGGCATGGTGTAGCGCCACCGGCCGCCCGGCGTTGCGTTCCACTCGTGGGTGGTCGTGCCGTCCGGGACCCACCAATTCACCACATGCTCCCGCTCGGTGAACGCCGCGAAGACCAGTTCGCGCGGCGCGTCGATCAGGCGGGTGACGACGATTTCACGGTCGGCGGTTGTGCTGGCCATTATGCTTTCTCCTTCTGAATCCGGCGCAAATACTCGTCCAGCCGGTCGAAGCTTTCTTCCCAGTTCTGGCGGTACAGCTCCAGCCATTGGGCCACGTCCTTCAACGGCGCGGCTTGCAGTCGCGCCGGCCGCCACTGGGCCTCGCGCCCGCGCTCGATCAGCCCGGCGTGCTCCAGCACCTTCAGGTGTTTGGAGATGGCTGGCAGGCTGATGTTGAACGGCTCGGCCAGTTCCTTGACGGTGGCCGGCCCCTGGGCCAGCCGCGCCAGCATCGCCCGGCGGGTCGGGTCGGCCAGGGCGGCAAAGGTCAGGCTGAGCGCGTCGTCTGTGGTGTGAATCATCTTTATAATTAACTAGTTAGTTAAATAGTAAAATAAATACTGCGATATGTCAAGGGCCAATTATCCTGGTCTATGCGATTCATAGACATCATACGACTCTAGATACTAGCCTGAATCCGCCGCGGGCATTGCCGCCCCGCGCAAAACAGCCCATAATACACTTGCACCACTAACCCAACACGCGCCGGGGAGCACCGGCCGCACTTTACAGTCTAAGCCTTGGCCGTCGCGTATGCCTCTCGGCGCGCCGCGGCTGCCGTCCATAGGAGAAATCACAATGTCGAAGCTCGTCAAAGTGGCTGTCACCGGCGCTGCCGGCCAGATTGGTTACTCCATCCTGCCTCGCCTGGCCAATGGCGAGGTCTTTGGCCCCGATACGCGCGTGGCCCTGCACCTACTGGAGATTCCGCAGGCGCTGGCCGCCCTGGAAGGCGTCGTCATGGAACTCGACGACTGCGCCTTCCCCCTGCTGGATAACATTGTCATCAGCGACGACCCGCGCGTGGCCTTCGACGGCGTCAACTGGGCGCTGCTCATCGGCTCGCGGCCGCGGTCGAAGGGCATGGAGCGCGGCGACTTGATCAAGGTCAACGGCCCCATCTTCGTCGGTCAGGGGCAGGCGCTCAGCGAGGTGGCCGCCGGCGATGTGCGCGCCCTGGTCGTCGGCAACCCGGCCAACACCAACGCCCTGATCGCTATGAACAACGCCGGCGACGTGCCCGCCGAGCGCTTCAGCGCTCTGACCCGCCTCGACCAGAACCGGGCCATGGCCCAACTAGCCCAGAAGGCGGGCGTGCCCGTCACCAGCGTCACCAACATGGCCATCTGGGGCAACCACAGCGCCACGCAGTACCCCGACTTCGAGAACGCCAAGATCAACGGCCGCCGGGCGATGGAGGTCATCACCGACCACGACTGGCTGCGCGGGCCGTTCATCGAGACGGTGCAGAAGCGCGGCGCGGCCGTCATCGCCGCCCGCGGCCTCTCCTCGGCCATGTCGGCGGCCAACGCCGCCCTCGACCACGTGCGCAGCTCCCTGCACAAGACGCCGGCGGGCGACTGGTTCTCGGCCGTCGTCCCGTCCGACGGCAGCTACGGCATCGATCCCGGCCTGATGTTCTCCTTCCCCGTCGTCAGCGACGGTGAGGGCGGCTACGAGATCGTCCAGGGGTTGCCGTGGAGCGACTTCGCCAAGGGCAAGATCGCCATCACCCAGGACGAGTTGCGCGAGGAGCGAGCGGTCGTCAGCGACCTGCTCAGATAGGGGCTAGGGAATAGGGGTTAGGGGCTAGGGAGGAGCGTTTTCCCTAGCCCCTAGCCTCTGATTAGGAAGAACACTATGATCAAGAGTATCAATCACATTGCCGTCATCGTGCCCGATCTGGAGGGCGCGCTGAACTTTTGGGAAGGCGCATTGGGGCTGAAGCTGGCGCGAACCGAGTCCGTGCCCGAAGAGGGCGTCGACGTGGCCTTCCTGCCCATTGGCGGCAGCAACGTCGAGTTGCTGAAGCCGACGGTGGCCGACACCGGCGTGGCCCGCTTCCTGGAGAAGCGCGGCGCGGGCATCCACCACATGTGCTTTGAGGTGGACGACATCGAGGCGACGCTGGCCCAGCTCCGCGAACACAACATCCAGCTCATTAACGAGCAGCCGGTCGCCGGCCACGGCGGGCGCAAATATGCCTTCGTCCACCCCAAGAGCACCGGCGGTGTGTTGGTGGAGTTGTATGAATTAGGAATTACGAATTAGGAATTAGGAATGGTGAACTCCTCTTCATTCCTAATTCCTAATTCCTAATTACTGGAGAGCGTTATGGCTGATCAATACGACGTTGTAGTGCTTGGCGCGGGGCCGGGGGGCTACGTGGCGGCGATTCGCGCGGCGCAACTGGGTCTGCGCACGGCCGTCGTCGAGCGGCAATTCATGGGCGGCGTCTGCCTCAACATCGGCTGCATCCCCACCAAGGCGCTGCTGAAGAACGCCGAGGTGGCCCACACCCTCAAGCACCGCGCCAAGGAGTTCGGCTTCAGCTTCGACAACCTGTCGCTCGACTACAACGTCGCCTTCAAGCGCAGCCGCCAGGTGTCCGACCGGCTGGTGAAGGGCGTCGGCTTCCTGATGCGCAAGCACAAGATCGACGTCTACGACGGCGCGGGCACGCTGACCGGCCCAAACACGATGGCCGTCAAGCTCAACGACGGCCAGGAAACGACGCTGGCGGCCAAGAACTTCATCATCGCCACGGGCGCGCGGCCGCGGCCCTTCCCCGGCGTGGAGTTCGACGACCAGCGCGTCGTCTCCTACGTTCCCGCCATCCTGGCCGAGAACGCGCCCAAGTCGGTCGTCATCATCGGCGGCGGGGCCATCGGCGTCGAGTTCGCCTACGTCTGGGTCAACTACGGCGTCGAGGTGACCATCCTGGAGATGATGCCCCACCTGCTGCCCAACGAGGAGCCGGAGGCCAGCGAGACGCTGGAGAAGGCCTACAAGAAACTGGGCATCAAGTTCCAGACCAACGCCAAGGTGACCGGCATCGAGCGCACCGACAACGGCGTGCGCGTCAACGTCGAGGGCGGCAAGGCCATCGAGGCCGAGCAGTGCATGGTGGCCATCAACTTCCTGCCTAACACGGAGGGCATCGGCCTGGAGACGGCCGGCGTACAGCTAACGGAGCGCAAGAACATTGCCATCGACGGCAACATGCGCACCAACGTAGCCAACATCTACGCCATCGGCGACGTGGCCACCGACTACCGCCTGGCCCACGTCGCCTCGGCCATGGGCATCGTCGCCGCCGAGACCATCGCCGGCCACCCGACGGTGTCGCTCGACTTCCGCATGATGCCGCGCTGCACCTACAGCCAGCCGCAGGTGGCCAGCTTCGGCTACACCGAGAAGGCGGCCAAGGAGGCGGGCTACGAGGTCAAGACCGGACAGTTTCCGTTTGTGGCCAACGGCAAGTCGCTGGGCTTGGGCGAGAAAGAGGGCTTCGTCAAGATCATCAGCGACGCCAAGTATGGCGAGATTCTGGGCGCGCACCTGGTCGGCCCGGACGTGACCGAGCTGCTGCCGGAGCTAACGCTGGCCCACAACAACGAACTGACGGCCGAGGAGATCGCCCGCAACGTCCACGCCCACCCGACACTGAGCGAAGCGCTGATGGAAGCGGCGCATGGGGTGGAGGGGGAGGCGATACATATTTGAGGCTGATAGAAACCGAGTTTCTTTGTAGAAACTCGGTTTCTAAAAGAAGGATCTTCTCCAAAGTTGGGTGGAGAATATGTAATCAGTTCCCAGCCCTCTCTGCCTTTGGTGTTAAGATAACCTGAAATACTAGGCCCTCTCTCCCAGTGCGGAAGCTCTGTCCCATTCTCAGAGCGCGGTTTCCAACCAGCAGTTTCTCCCCCAGTCCTAACTTGCCCCATAGTAATGAACTGCCACCAATAGATATTCCCATTTGAGCATTATCGCCATCCATTTAAAACCCTCTATGCCCTATTAAGACTATTCTGGTTCAAGCAATGCATCGATGAGCGATTGCACTCCCCATATCTGCACTCCAAATGCCGACATTTCCTTCCGCAATTGATCATCAGCGCGCAGGTCATGGTCTCCCGTAACAATGGCGTCAGCATGACCGTCAATGGCTGTAGCTAAAACCGGCTCATCTTTAGGGTCGCGGCAGCGAGGAGGAACTGTCTTAAGATCTACGATTTCGCCACGTAGAGCCACTAATTTCAGTAGCTCCTGCAAGTCAAAGTCATCAATTGCTTTCTTCAGCCGCGGTCGTTGCGCAACCTCTCTCAATTCTGTGAGAAGTTCCTTGCTAACCAGCAGGGTAAACTGATTGCCTTGCAACGCCTGTAGGACTGGCAGAGACACCTTGCCTCCCATCAGGGCGCGCACCCAGATATTCGTATCAACAACAATTCGTAGCACGAGATATGCCTAGCGGGCACGATTACGGACAGACCGAATCTCTGCATTAATATCGGCCATTGTAATATCAGCCGGCGGCTCCTTCCCGGCCAGACGCTTAATAAGTTCAACAAACCGCCGGTCTAGATCATCCTGAAGCAATGCCTCTGCCACCTGCGCCCGTGCATCTGGTTCCAATTGACGCACGGCTTGAATCAAGTCGTCCAGAGACAAATGAACATTTGGGATAGTCACTGTTGTTGTAGTCATAGCGCCTTCCAAGCCACATTATACCATCACTCCGCCTTCGCCCGCTCCTGCACCGCCCACGTATTCCCATCCAGGTCGCTGAAGAACACAAACGAGTTCCACGGCCCGCCGCGGCCCTCGACCTGCGCCGCCCCCTCAAAGTGTACGACCGGACTGACATCCACGCCGCCGGCAACCAGTTGGGCGTGGGCAGCGTCGATGTCATCGACCACCAGTTGCAGCCCCTTGAGCGACCCCGGCGGCATGTCGTTGCCCATGCCCTGGCCGATGACGATAGAGCAGCCGGAGCCGGGTGGCGTCAACTGTACGATGCGAACGTCCGCGCTTAGCGCGGTGTCGTGGTCAACGACGAAGCCAACCTGCGCCTCGTAGAAATGGCGCGCCCGGTCAATGTCGGCAACGGGCACGATGACGACTTCCAGTTTCCAATCCACTAGTCCCTCCGCAACAAGGCTAACAACTCCGGCGGCGTTAGGGTGGGCAACGGCCCGGCCTTGAAGCCAGACAGATCGCGCGTCACAACGTGCTCCACGCCGGCGTGGACTCCGGCCATCATCTGCACCGCGTCTTCAAAGTCCCGGTAGGGCAGCGCCAACGCCTGTTCGATTGCGCGGCCATCCACGGCGGCAATTTTCAGAAATTGCACCAGACGCGTAAGGTGAACGCGCGCCGCGGCCGGTGATGTGTTCCTGGCTATCAGGTAGAAGAGCGTCGTGACCGAGTGGGCGGCCAGCCAACCCTCGATGTGCCCTGCCTCCGCCGCGGCCAGGACGGCCGCCGACGCCTCAAAGAAGGGTTCGCGCTTATAAAGCACGTCCACGACGACGTTAAGATCGATCAGGATTCGATAGGCCATCGCCATACTTCTCTTCAATGTAGCGCCAATAATCCTCTATGGTCGTCTCTGGTGATAGAATGCCTATAAGGCTCTGGACAATAGGCGCATCTTGCAGGTAGTCGTTCTCAACCGGCAACTGACTTAGGTATTGCGATACAAGTCGTGTGACCGAGGTCTGATTATTCTCTGCATACTCCTTGGCACGTTCAAGCACCGCGATCGGCACGCGAATTGTTAACTTCGTCATTTCCATACGCCCACCTCCGTGCCGTACATATTAACACGAAACTATACGGCTTTCAACCTTAACTATTACCTAACTGCATACTCTATGTCTCTCTTAAATCGCTATAATGAGCCGGAATGCTACCTGGAAAGACGCTCATGAAAGCAAACACCGTCCGTCTGTTACCTCTGCTTCTCTTCTTTACTACCGCCCTGCCCGCCTGCGGTTCCTTCACCCCCACCGACTCGCGCGTCGAGGAGCCGGTCGTCTTCGAATCGACCGGCGCGGCCCCGACGGACACACCGGCCGACGCGCCCATCACCGAGGACGCCGGCGGCTATGCCCGTGCCTTTTATCGCGCCTGGGAGTTGGGCGACTACCTGGGCATGTACAGCCTGCTGGCCCCCAGCAGCCAGGCCGTCGTCGATAGCGCCGCCTTTGTGGCCCGCTATGCCGAGACGATGGACACGGCGGCCATTGAGGCCGTCCATACCCAACCGCTGGCCATGCTGCAAGAGGGCGACACGGCCGAGTACGGCGTCCGTGTCACGCTGACCTCGGCCGTCGTCGGCGACATCGTCCGCGACCACACGACGCGCCTGGCCTACGAGGGTGGGCGTTGGGGCATCGTCTGGGATGAGGGGCTGATCCTGCCCGAGTTGGCCGGCGGCAACCGGCTGGCGCTGGAGTTGCGCATCCCCTCGCGCGGCAACATCTACGACCGCGACGGCCAGGCATTGGCCTATCAGGGTACGGCCTACGAACTGGGCGTCGTGCCGGGGCAGATCGCCGACGAGCCGGGGCTGCTGGCCGCCCTCAGCGCGACGCTGGGCACGCCGCCCGACGCTATCAAGGCCAAGTACGCCACGGCCATGCCCGACTGGTATGTGCCCGTCGGCGTGGTCAGCGAGGAGACATTGCAGGCCAACGCCCTGGCGCTGGAGCCATTCCTGGACAAGGGACTGACCACGCCCGACCGCCGGCCGTCGCGCCTCTACTCCGACACGAACTCGGCCGCCCACGTCATCGGCTATCTCGGCCCCATCCCCGCCGACCAGATCGAAGACTACAAGGCCCGCGGCTACCGCGGCGACGAGCTGGTCGGCCTGGCCGGGCTGGAGGCGTGGGGCGAGGAGTACCTCAACGGCACGCGCGGCGGCATCCTCAGCGTCGTCGATAGCGCCGGCAACGTGGTCAAGCTACTGCAAGACCGCGAGCCGGAAGTAGCCCGCAGCATCTACACGACCATCGACCTCGACTTCCAGGCAGCGGTGGAGAAGGCCCTGGCCGACGCCATCGCCACGCATCCGGGGGCCTCGTACGGGGCCATCGTCGTCCTCGACCCGCGCAACGGGGCGGTGCTGGCCATGGCCACCTATCCCAGCTACGACCCGCAGGTCTTCAACCCGCTGCGCGACGATGGCGGCGCGGCCATCGCCGCCCTGCTGAACGACCCCGGCCAACCGCTGCTGAATCGGGCCACACAGGGGGCCTACCCGTCCGGCTCGACCTTCAAGCTGGTCACTTTCGCCGCGGCGCTGAACAGCGGCCTCTATACGCCCGACACGCGCTACACCAGCACCGGCTCGTGGAGCCGCCTGGGCGACGCCTACACCAAGTACGACTGGCTCAGCGGCGGCCACGGCACGATCAGCCTGCGCCAGGCCATTGTCGTCTCCTGCAATACCTGCTTCTACGACGTCGGCTACACCATCGACGGGGCCGACAACACCCTCTTCCCGCGCATTGCCAAGGCCTTCGGGCTGGGGCAGCCGACGGGCATCCAGGGCGTGGCCGAGGCGGCCGGCCTCATCCCCGACCCGGAGTGGAAGTTGGCCGAGACGGGCGAGGGCTGGGCCACGGGCGACGCGGTCAACATGGCCATTGGCCAGGGCTACGTGCAGGTGACGCCGCTGCAAATGGCCAACGTCATCGCCGCCATCGCCAACGGCGGCACGCTTTACCGGCCGACGCTCATCGACCACATCGGCGCAGGCGGCAACGCGCCGGACGAGAAGCCGCCGAGCGAAGTCAACGGCCAGTTGCCGCTGTCGGCCGACCAGCTGGCTGTGTTGCAAGGGGCCTTGTGGGACGTAACCCACGCCGGCAGCGGCACGGCCACTCATCGCTTCCAGAACTTCGCCGTGCCCGTGGCCGGCAAGACGGGCACGGCCGAAGCGCCGCCCGGTCTGCCCCACGCCTGGTTCGTCGGCTACGCCCCGGCCGAGCCGTTCACTGCCCCCGACGGGCGGTATGTGGAGGGGCCGGAACTGGCCATCGCCGTCGTGCTGGAGCACACCGGCGAAGGCTCCGAGGCCGCCGCGCCGCTGTTCCGGCGGGTAGTGGAGGCATACTATGGGCTTGAGGCGACGGCGTTTCCGTGGGAGTAGGAGCAGCGTCTACAGCCCTTCGGTGACGATCTCGCGTAGGCGTTCGACGAACTGCGCCGGCGCGAGGATCGTCAGCCCTGAGCGAGCGGCAACGCCGGGTGTAAAGTCGCGGCTGTTGAGCGTAAGCAGGGAATCAATGTTGGCACTGACAGCCGTCTCCACAATGGGCGCATCTTTTGCTTCGATGCAATCCAGCCAGCGCGCAAACGATTGAGGAGCGGGATCGTCTACTACTTCGAGATGGACGTGCCCCAGTATTTCAACCAGGATGGGCAACCCGCGCGGCAGCTTGCGGCGCAGGTTCCGTTCGGCCTCATCGAGCACCTGGCGCGACACAACCATTTGGAATAGGCCGGCCTCAGCTATCATCAGCGCCGCTCGACTGGCTCCACGATGCGATGCGACCCCGGCGATGAGGACATTGGCGTCGAAGAAGACGCGGCGCATCGCTTACTCCTCGGGGTCGGTCTGGTAACGTTCGCGATAAATCTCTTCGCGGATACGCGGCAAATCGGCCAATAAGTCAGCCAGGGTCACGTCGCTTTCGTCAAGCATTGTGGCCAAGCGATCCATCAGCTCCGGCGTTTTTAGCGCCCGCGGCGCGAGCAAGAGCGTTTCCCCAACCTGGAAGATCGTCAGCGTATCGCCATCCTCGATCGCTAGCGATTCGCGCAACCGCCGCGGGAGCGTCAGCTGACCGCGCTGACGCACCTGAATAGAGTAGGTTTTCAGTTCACCGTAGAGCATTCTCCGACACCTCCGCGATATTCCGTATTTCTGAATATCCGCATTCTAACCGCTCGCGGCGACGGACACAACCGCCGCGCGCTGTACGGTGGGTGGTGGAGGCTTATCGTCCTGCTATTGGGTTTAGAAAAAAGGAGAAGTGGCGTCACGCTTCAGGGGGAGAAGGAAGGAGGGACAAAATCGCTCGTGACGCCACTTGCAAGGAGGGAAGTCCGTCAAGATTTAGTGTAGGGTGACTTGCTTACAATGAACATTACGACTTTTGGGCATTTGCCAATTTGACCAATTGATCCTCCTTTTGCCCGCGATTAGGTACTATTGCGGTCGAAATGGCTATCACTGTCGCTGACTCGCCTGGGTCTTCGGCCGCGCCGCGCGTGCCTATCGCCTGGTGGCTGGCGGCCGTCGCTACTGTCGCCGTGGGTCTCGTGCTCCTGGCGCTGCTCAGCACCGGCCTCTGCCCGTGGCCGTCGCTCTGCGGCCGGATCGAGGCCGTCGATGTCGCCCAGGCGCGACTGGACACGGCCCTGCCCGCGCCACAAGGGCCGCTGTTCGTCGAGCAGAGCTTCGTCCCGCGGCACGACGGCCTGACCTCAGTCGAACTGCTGCTCCTGCGCTACGACGGCCGGCCCGCGGCCGACGCCTTTTTCGAAGTAGCCTTGCTGGACGACCTCGGCGCAGTCGTCTTCGCCGAGCGGACGGCCGACGCCCGGCTGAGCCACAACCAGAGCTACACCCTGGTCTTCCCGCCGCAGCGCGCCTCCGCCGGCCGCCGCTACACCATCCGGCTCAGCGGCAGCGCCGACAACGTTGTCTCCGCCTGGGGCTATTCGCTTGATGTCCTCAGCAGCGGCGCGTTGGCCCTCGTCGGCGGGGCGCTGGAGCAGCCGGCCACGACCGCGGCGCGCGAGTTGCGCTTCAGCACGCGCTACACCCTGACCGGCGGCGAGGCGCTGGCCGCGGCCGTTCGCCCTCTGCGCGATGAGGGGCGCTTGCTGCTGGCCGCGGCGCTGCTCGTGCCCCTGCCCGGCGTGTGGCTGCTGCTGCCTTTCCGGCCGCGCCGCCGGGGGAATATGGGTGCCGGCCTGGGCGCGGCGCTGGCGTTGGGCGTCGCTGCCTGGCCGATCATCTGGCTGTGGCTGACTCTAGCCGGCGGCCGCTGGTCGCGCCCCTCGCTCTGGGCCGTCGTTGCTCT
>JAIBAS010000459.1 GCA_019695075.1 Promineifilum sp.
CGCGGACGAGCACGGCCGTCACGCGGCCGGTGGTGGGGCTGTCCAGGGTGGCCTCGCGGCTGGCGCGCAGCACGCCGCTGGCCGTGGCGTTGGCCGCCAGGTCGCCGACGATGACCTCGACGGTTTCGCCGGCCTGTGCGGCCGCGTCCGGCGAAGCGCCACAGGCGGCCAGCAGGCCCGCCAGCACAGCCACCAGCACGGCCGGCCACAGCCGGCCCGCAACGGCGCGTCGCGGACGATGATTCAGCTTTATTCTCATAGCGTTCACCTGTCTCTTTGTGTGTGGTGATGTCCATGAGATTCTACGCCGCAAGTTTGCAGAAGTTGTGCAGGAGTTCAGCAGTAGTCAGAGGGTCGCCGCCCGTAGCACAGCCTGTTAGGCTGTGGCCGGCGAAGACAGCCTAACAGGCTGTGCTACGGTATACTGTCGCCATGTCCACCCCCATCTTCTTTGACCAGGTCTACGAAGTCATCCGCCGCGTCCCCCGCGGGCGCGTGACGACCTATGGCCGCGTGGCGGCGATGCTCGGCCGGCCCAACGCCGCCCGCGCCGTGGGCTACGCCCTGCGGGCCGCCGGCCAACGGCGGCGCGGCGACACGCGCACGGCCGACCTGCCCTGGTATCGGGTCATCAACAGCGCCGGCCGCATCAGTCTGCCCAACATGCGCGGCGGGGCCGACCGGCAGGCCGAGCTGCTGCGCGCCGAGGGCGTCGTCGTCAGCGACGACCTGCTCATCGACCTGAGCGTCTATCTTTGGGAGGGGCTGCACCCCATTGAGATCGACGACATCCTCTCCGGCCGCGGCGAACCGTAGTGGGGCAGTGGGGCAGTGGTCAGTGGTCTGTCGTCCGCGGTCGGCGGTCGGCGGTCGGCCCCGTCTCCCCATGCGCACACCGCCAAGCCGCGCTACAATCCCCGGCGTGGTGAAGCTCATCATCCAGATTCCCTGCTACAATGAGGCCGAGACGCTGCCGCTGGCGCTGGCCGGGCTGCCGCGGGCCATCCCCGGCATCGACTGCATCGAGACGCTGATCATCGACGACGGCAGCAGCGACAACACCGCCGCCGTCGCCGCGGCCCACGGCGTCAGCCCCAGTCACATCATCCGCCACCCGCAGAACCTGGGGCTGGCGCGCGCCTTCCAGAGCGGCCTCGACGCCTGCCTGCGGCTGGGGGCGGATGTCATCGTCCACACCGACGCCGACAACCAGTACCCCGGCCACTACATCCCCGACCTGGTCGCACCCGTACTGGCCGGGCAGGCCGACATGGTCATCGGCGACCGGCAAGTGGCCACCATCGACCACTTCTCGCCGCTCAAGAAGCGCATGCTGGCTCTGGGCAGCTGGATGGTGCGCAACGTCAGCGGCACGGCTGTGCCCGACGCCGTCAGCGGCTTCCGCGCCTACTCGCGCGAGGCGGCGTTGCGCTTCACCATTCTGACGCGCTACAGCTACACGCTAGAGACGGTCATCCAGGCCGGCAAGCTGGGCCTGGGCGTGGTCAGCATCCCCATCACCACCAACCCGCCGACGCGGCCGTCGCGCCTGCAACGCAGCATGTGGCACTTCATCAAGGCCCAGGCGGGCACGATCCTGCGCCTCTATGCTTTCTACGAGCCGCTGCGGACGTTCAGCTACATCGCCGCGCCCTTTCTACTGGTCGGGGCGGCGCTGTGGGCGCGTTTCTTCGTGAACTACTTGCAGGGTGAAAGCGGCGTCGGCCGCTTCATCCAGTCGCTGACGCTGGGCACGGGGCTGCTCATGGTCGGCGCGCTCATCGTCCTCTTCGGCGTCCAGGCCGACATCAGCGGCAAGCACCGCCTGCTAACGCAGGAGGTGCTGTATCGGCTGAAGAAGATGGAGTTGGAGGACGACCGCTGACGGACGACCGCTGACGGACGACCGCTGACCGCCGACCGCTGACCGCCGACCGCCGACCGCGGACGACAGACCACAGACCATTGATCATTGACCTACTGGACACTGACCTACTGGACACTGACCTACTGATTACTGACCTACTGCCCACTGCCCCAGAGGAACCCATGCGCAACGTCATCGCCCTCTTGCTCTTCATCGCTGCCCTGTTCAACCTGACCATCTTCCTGCCGGGGGAAGAGGCCTGGCCGCTGCAACCTTTCGCCGTCCACGCCACGTCGTGGGCCGGCTTTGGGCTGGCCGACACGCCGGGGGGCACGCTGGCGCGCGCACTGGCCGTCGCCGCCGCGCTGCTGCTGCTGGCCGCGGCGCTGAGCCTGGTCGCCGTCCTCGTCCCGGAGCGGCTCTTCCGGCCGCTGGCCTTCCTGGGGGCGCTGGGCACGCTGACCCTCTTCGTGCTCTTTCTCAACCCGAACTCACTCCTACCCATTGTGCTGAGTCTGATCATCCTCTATGCCATCCTGAGCCGCACCTGGACGATCCGCAGCCTCAGCGAGGACGACCACTAATGCGCGCACAACAGACCACGAACGGCGCGGCGCGCGCCGGCCTCATCTGCTTGATTCTGCTGGCGGGCCTGCTGACGGCGGGCTGCGCGGGCGGAGGGACGAACACGGGCATGATCACAGTCACACTCGACAAACCCGCGGAGGACACGGCCACCGTCAGTGTCGAAGACGGCCGCGCCGTCATCGACGTCACCAGCCCGTCGGGCATCGGTGGGCTGACGGCCGTGCTGGGCGGAGGCGATTGGCCGGACGAGGTTGTCGTCCGGCTACGGCTGCGCGGGCTGGAACGGCTGGAGTTCGGCTACAGCAATTTCCTGCTGTCCACCGGCGTCAGCAGCACCGGCGACCCCAACCCGCCGCTGATATTGACCGTGGTGGACGAAGAGGGCAAGGCGGAGAGCGCCTCGCCCTCGTCCAACGTCTACTATCCCACCATTCGCTTCATCGACGACGGCGGCCAGGCGCTGGCGACGCCCACTTTCCCCTTGCCGGAGGGCGCGATCATCGAGGTCGTCATGCCGCCGCACTTCCACGAGCAGGAGCAGAACTCATTCTGGATGCAGTGGATCGACTTTTATCGCTGAGCGCGGGGCCGCGTGTCGGGGACGTGACACGGCCACGGCCATCATGGAGGCGATGCCGATGTACTTATTGATGATGGTTCTGGACGATACGAGCCGTCTGACGAAGACGTTAGAGGCGTGGCAGCGCGCCGGGATGCATGGAGCGACGGCCCTGGAAAGCACCGGCCTGCAACGGCTGATGGACGGCCGGGTGGGCGAAGCGGGCAGCACCGGTCACAAGACGATCTTTGCCGTCGTCAACGATCTGGAGATGGCCGAGTTGGCCATGCGCCACACGGAGGGCGTCATCGGCGACCTGAACGCGCCCAACACGGGCATCGCCTTTCTCGTGCCCGTGTTGGCCGCGTGGGGGTTGCCCTGACTAGCGCCCCTGCCACCAGTCATTGCGCGAGCGCGGGTCCATGAAGCTGCCTGTGTCGCGCACGGCTACCTGCACTTCTGTGCCCGCGGCCACGCCGAACGCCTGATGGCCGCGCAGGGCGGGCAGGCTGCCGCGCCCGGCGGCGTGGTCCTGGCGATAGAGGGCGATCAGGTCGGGGTCAACGCAGACGCCGTCGATGTGGATGACGTAGCCGAAGAACTCGTCCTCGCGGCCGACGTGGAGCGTCAGGTCTGTCGGCCCGGCGTAGAGCACCAGATACTCGTAGTCGCCGCCGATGTCGTAGCCGGAGTCGGGCGTGTAGATTGTCTCGCCGCGCGACACGCCCATGCCCAGCACCGTCGCCTCCCAGCGTGAGCTGTAGTCGCTCAGACAGTTGCGGTTCTCATCCCAGCGGTAGCGCTGGTAGGTGTTGGTGAGGGTGGGCGTGCGCCAGTCGCCGAACATGCCGGGGAGTTGCGGCGCGCGCGGGTCGTGGACGGGGCCAAGCTCGACCAGGCGCAGGGGCGCGTCGACCTCGGCATAGCCGCAGACGCTCAGGTTCACGTTGGGGTGGGTCTCCGGGTTGACGGTCAGCGGGTCGCCGCTGATGCTGAGCGAGTCGAAGCTGCCGGGCACGTTGCAGTCCAGCGGCGGCGGGATGGGCTTGCCGGCGGCCACGGGCATGAAGGCGCGGTGGTTGCGGTTCGCGTCGTCATCGGCCGCGGCGACGCCGGCGGCCAGCGCCAGGGCCAGCAGCGCCGCCAGCGCGGCGGCACGATGAAAGGCATCTCGATGGGTGGACATGAGGGATTTACCTCCGTGGGCAGGCGGTGCGTCGCACTTTCTTGGACGCCTGCGTAAGAAAGTGCCAGGCACTTCGGAAAGTGCCAGGCACTGGGGCGGCTTGATCGGATGGGTCTGACTTGAGCCAACAACGCGCCGGAGTATAATCCATCGACCCGCGAGGTGAAACGACTATGAAGCAGATGCTCATTGACGACGAACGGCTGGCACGGCAGATCGATTTCCTGGTCGAGATCGACCGGCTGAAGCACGTCTTGCGGCGGGCCTACCTGCCGGGCACAGACCGCAACGAGAACACGGCCGAGCATAGCTGGCACCTGGCCGTGGCCGTCCTGGTGCTGGCCGAATACGCCGCCGAGCCGGTCGATCTGGCCCGCGTCGTGTGCATGGCCCTCATCCACGACATCGTCGAGATCGACGCCGGCGACACCTTCTTCTTCGACGCCGTCGGCGCGCTGGACAAGGCCGAGCGCGAGCAACGCGCCGCCGAACGCCTCTTTGGCCTGCTGCCGCCCGACCAGGCGGACGGCTTCCGCGCCGCCTGGGATGAGTTCGAGGCGCGCCAGTCGCCCGAAGCCCGGTTCGCCTCGGCTCTGGATCGCTTCATGCCCCTGATCCACAACTATCTGACCGAAGGCCGCGCCTGGCGACAGCACGGCGTGCGCCCGGAGCAGGTGCTGGCCATGACGACGCGCATCGACCCCGGCGCGCCGGCCATCGCCGCCGCGGCCCGCGCCCTGGTGGCCCAGGCGCAGGCTGCCGGCTACTTCGACGCGGTGGGAGAGACGGCCCATGCCTCTTAAGCACGCCATCGCCCAGGTCATCAACGGCCGCGACCTGTCCTTCGACGAGGCCGAGGCGGCCATGAACGTCATCATGGACGGCGACGCCACGCCGGCCCAGATCGGCAGCTATCTGACCGCCCTACGCATGAAGGGCGAGACGGTCGATGAGATCGCCGGCAGCGCCCACTCCATGCGCCGCCACGTCGTCGCCGTGGCCGCGGGGCCGGGCAGCGGCATGCTGGTCGATACGTGCGGCACGGGCGGCGACGGCAAGCACACCTTCAACATCTCGACCACGGCCGCCTTCGTCGTCGC
>JAIBAS010000213.1 GCA_019695075.1 Promineifilum sp.
TTGACATCCCCTAACAGGGCATCGAGCTTGGTATCGTGGCGCGCCACTTCCTTCTGCTCACGTCTGGCCTGCTGTTCGGCTTCCACCAGCTCGCGGACGCGCTTGGCATAGTCCGTAGCCGTTTCCTTGTCGCCCAGGAACCGGGCGGGCAGCATGGCCGCATCGCGCACTGAAAGGGTTCGTAGCTGAGACAGCTCCGCGCGCATCAACGCCAGCAGCCGCTCGGCGTCGTCGTCACTGTCCGGGTCTACGGCCGAGCGGATGTAGTCCGCCAGCTGGGCACAAGGCTCGTCGTAGCGGGCACGCCGCCGGGCGCTCTTGGCCGCACGGGTCAGGCGTTGAAAGCCCTTCTCGATGATCTGTCGTGCCCGTTCGCGAGTGATGCCGAACTGGTCGCCGACTGCGCTCAGGGTTCGCGCGTGTCCGTCTTCCAACCCAAAGCGGGCCATGAAGATGGCTGCATCGCGCTCGTCCAGTGTGTGGCGAATGGCGTTGGCCAGCAGTTCTATCAATGGGCTGCCGCCTGCGTTCTCATTCGCGGTCCCGGCCGCCTCGTCGTCTGCGAATGTGTCCTCTGGTTCCTCTTCGCTTTGTGCTTCGTCCATCTCATCCTGTTTGCTCGCGCCTAGGGGTGGCGTGGAGACGGCGTGTGTTCCGGGCTGGCAGACCAGGTTCTCGCGGGCGACCAGGCCGCACATCTCGCGGTGGGTAAGGTTCAAATGGCCCAGGTCAACGGCCAACTCGCCGGTCATCAGACCGGTTGTCATACAGAGGGTGACAAAGAAGCCGCGGTCGCCTCGCAAGAGCCATTGGCTATGACTATGGGCTGTGTCGCGTCCGTCAGTGACCAGGAGCCCATACCCATGCTGCGTACAGTAGTGCCGCAGGGCCAAGCGACGGGGCGAATGGAGGTCGTAGATAACCTCGCCCGGCGGCGTCAGGTCAATGAGCACGACCCTGCCGTCTTGTAGCCCCATCAGGTAGGATGGCTCGAAGAATGCCGGTTCATCCGCGTTGCCAAAGAGATTGGGCACGCGCAATGGGCGTTCGACGTAATGGATGACCTGCTCGTTATGCTCCAAATGGCACAGCAAGTGGTAGCCCTGGCTGTCCGTAAATGGACAATGGCGACCGCTCTTGCTGCTCAAAAACAATTGGACGACAGCGGGTTTTTCGTCTGGCAGATGGGGTTCAAACCGTTGCATCTCGCTCAAACTTAAGTTTGCTGGTGAAGGAGGCCATTCTACGCCCGCCAGCAGAGCTGAGAACGCCTGTTCCTCAGAGGGGCCGTATTCTGAATGCACCGAAATCGTCTCACCGGATTGAAGGACTTCTAGCACTTGCAGCCGCGTCATCATCGATCGGAAATGTTGTTCATTCGGCGCCTTGGTGAATAGAGCCGGCAGGTCAGGCACGTCAAGGAGCGGCCCTAGGTGCGAGAGGTCCGTGTAGACTAATTTCATCAGACGTGCCGTCGCGCCTTCCTCATCCGGCCGCACAGCGGCCCGCACGTATAGCACCAGGCGGGCGCATGGTTCATCTACACGGCCCTCCAGGATTTCGCGCTGCCCTTGCTCGTTGAGCCGCTCCAGGGCGCTGTCAATGTGGGCGCGCATCATGTCGGCCGTCAGCCCGGAGTAGATGGCGATCTCGTCAACCGCCATTGACCGCCGGTTGTAAAGGCCGTAGCGAGCGTTGAGTATCGAAAGCGACCAGTTATCGAGCGTGGCTTCGGCCGCGGTCACAAGCCGGGTGAAGAAGTTATCGGCTGCCGCGGCCGACGACTGCCCGTTCACCGGAGACCCATCATCGCCTGTCATCGCCAGGAGGCGTTGCGCCAGTACGTCTTCCCTCTCTAGCGCGTTCGCACCCTGCGCCGTTAGTTCGTTGCCCATGATGGCTCCATTGTTATTGAAGTGCTAGCCGCGCTCTATCTCCCTCCATCCTGATACCACGCTCCTACATCCCCCGCCCCCACTCCTCCAAAAAGGCGATCACCTCGGCATAGCTATCCTGCCGGATCAGCTTGTAGCTGGAGACGTTGAAGCGCCGGTAAAGCTCCCCGAAGATGCTCTGGTAGTAGTTCTTGCCCGGTGTCTGTTCCTGGAGGTGGCTGGCCAGGGCCCTGACCCTCTGGGAAACTTCGGCCGCCTGCTCGTCGGTGATGGTGGCGCCGGGGGACAGCCTGCTCTCCAGTCTGCCCAGCCGCTTACTCAGATCGCCCACGACGATGGCCGCCTTATCCAGTCGAGTCTCCGTGGCCGTGACCCGCCCCTCCAGGAGCATCTGCTGCTCGGCCATGTTGGCGATGGCCAGGGCCATGTCGCGAATCTGGGTCAGGGCGCTGGAAGGGGAGGCTGCTGTACCCTGAAAGGCCCGAGCCAGAGCATCATAGCATTCTCGCTGATACTGGATGAGCTTCTCTCTGAGTTCTTCCCTGACCCGACTGGAGCTTATCCCAAAGAGCCAGCCGTTTAGATAGCGGAGGGGGAGACACAGAAGCTCAGGCCGGCCGCCGAGGTTTGTGTGTGTAACACGCACAAACCTCGTTGCCTCAGAGAGCACAGGATCGCGGACAACTCGCTGTCTCTGGCCGCTCCAGGAGACTCCCAGAAAGTCACAGATCGGCCGGAGAGGGACATAAGGCTCCCCGTCAAGAACATAGACGCGAAGCTCGTCGCCGTAGAAGTCAACAGCCCGCTCATCGGTTGGCACAATGGCTCGGCTCTGGCTCATACTGCATCTCCACCCTCGCGAACAGCTAACCACGCTTCCTGCATCAGTGCTATAGCTATCACAACATCGTCCGGCTGCGTATTCCGCCCCATGCTGACACGTACCGTCCCATACGCAGCCTCTCTACTAACTCCCATAGCTTGCAGTACATGCGACGGCTCAACTGCCCCTGTGGTGCAGGCTGATCCCGTGGCTAACATTAAGTTAGGCAGATTGAGCAGCAGCGCGTCGGCGTCGGCGCTGGGAAAGGTCAGGCTGCTCGTGTTAGGCAACCGTGCCGCCGCCCGGCCGTTGATGACCAGCCCTGGGACACCCTCTATAAGCATCTCCTCTAACTGATTGCGCAATGCCGCCTGTCGTGTGCCCTCTTCTTGTAGCATTTCCTTCGCCAAAGAGCACGCCTTTCCAAAGCCGACAATGCCCGGCACATTGGATGTGCCCGCCCGCAGGCCAGCCTCTTGCCCCCCGCCCAGGCTTACTGGCTGCAACGGCAGCCGCCGCGGGCCACCACGCACGTAGAGCAGCCCGATCCCCTTGGGCCCATACAGCTTGTGGGCGCTGGCCGAGAGTAGGTCTACGTCCAACGCAGCCACATCTACCACTACTTTGCCCACGGCCTGCGCCGCATCGCAGTGAATGAGCGCGCCGTGGGCGTGGGCCAGAGCGGCGATGGCCGCCACCGGCTGAATCGTCCCTACCTCGTTGTTGGCGGCCTGCACGGAGACGAGCAAGGTATTGTCGTCAATGGCCTCGGCCGCCGCGGCCACGTCCACCACGCCGTCGTGGTCGACCGGCAGCACAACCACGTCCCAACCCTCGCGCCCCAACCGCCGGCAGGGCTCCAGCACCGCCTTGTGCTCCACCGCCGTCGTGACAATGCGGCGGCGCGGGCCGGTATGCGAACGGGAGTCCGCTCGGCGTGTCAGACCCTCAATCGCCAGGGTGTTACTCTCGGTCGCCCCGGCGGTAAAGACGATCTCATTCGCCTGGGCACCGATCAAGTCAGCTACCCGCTCGCGGGCTTCGTCAACCGCCCGCGCCGCCAGTCGCCCCTGCCGGTGCAGCCCGTTCGCCGGGTTGCCATAGACCTCGCTGAAGTAGGGCAGCATCGCCGCCAACACCCGTGGGTCAACCGGCGTTGTGGCGTTATAGTCCAGGTAGATGGGTTCACGGTCGGGCATGGGTGTGGCGCTCAAGCCGGCTCAATTTCATAGCGGATTTGACTGTCGAACTGGCGATACTCGCCATCCAGCAATTGTAGTTGCTCCCAAATGTTCTGGCGCAGCATCTTGCCCGGCCGCACGCAGTAGTAGTCGAACTGCTCGCTGGTGATTTCACCGTGGGGAAAGAGCAACTTCATCATCCCGCTGGCGATCATGCGCACCGCATCCTCATTGCGCTTGTAGACGTTGTTGCCGACGAGGCGCACCCGCCGCGAGACGAGCTGATCGATGTCCAGGTCGTCGCGTAGGGCGACCAGCGCATCGCCAAAGAAATCGGACTTGAGGCCGACGCCGTGGGCGAAGCTGTTGCCGCTCAGCTTTCGCACCTGCCAGCCGGGGATGAGCGCCCGCAGCCGGTCGAGGAAGGCCGTTTCCTGCATGAATTGCGGCAACTCCTGAACGACAGGCTCCAGCACCGGACGCTGGCGACTGTCGAGCAGGATGTTGGCCAGCATGACGAGTCCGGCGTCGCTCGGCGTCTCGTTGCGGCCGCCGCGCGTTAGGCGGTTATTGGCCATGAAGCCCTTCAGCCCGCCGATGATCTCCCCCGGTTGATCAAAGCGCAGCGTCTGTACCTCATCGAGTACCACCACCGCAAAGCGCGCCAGCAGGCCCCATTGGTCGGTGGCATTGTTGACGAACAGCACCGCCGGCGAGACGTTGCCGCCGCTGACCAGCCGCACGCGCGGGCTGATGTTCTCGTAGATGTAGCTCTTACCCGTGCCCTTGGGAGCCAGCTCCAGCATGTGCATGTTCTTCTGTACGAGGGGCAGCAAGCGATAGAGCAACAGCAAGTGCTCCTCCTCGGTGAAGGCGGCCGGGTCGTAGCCCATCGAAATCATCATCAGATTGCGCCACTCGTCCAGCGTGAACTGCCGCCGCGCCTCCTTGAAGAGCTTCAGGTTCAGCGAGGCCTGCATCGGCCGGAAGCTGGCCAGCGACACTCCTTCCGGCGAGTTCACCAGCTCAACCACCCCCCACATACCGTGTTTCAGCAGGTCGGGGAACTGCTCCACCAGGCTATCGCTCACAAAGGCGTCGCCGATGCCCAGCAGGGGCAGCTTGGCCATGCGCTCCTGCCGCTTGCGCGAGAGGACGACCTCAACCTGGACGTTGGTCAGCAGCTTGATTACTTCGCCGGCCAGGAGGCGGTGTTTGATGAGGTTGTTGTCGCCGGGGCCGGGGATGAAGCGGCCAACCCAGCGCGCGAGCTTGTCCGACTCCTCGGCGGTGAGCGCCCCACGGCCGGGCACGATGCTGTCCAGCACCCATTCGCCCACGTAGGCCGGCACGCCCCGCTTTTGCAACTGGCTCATCGGCAGCC
>JAIBAS010000271.1 GCA_019695075.1 Promineifilum sp.
GCTGCGCCGCGACCGCGCCGAGCCGTTCGGCCGGGCGCACGAAACCTCCTGGCCCGTGGCGCTCGACGCCGTCGCCGGGCGGCTGCGCGCCATCCGCGATGCCCACGGCCCGGACAGCATCGCCTTCCTCGTCTCGGCCAAGTGTACCAACGAGGAGAACTACCTCGTTCAGAAGCTCGCCCGCGCGGTGGTCGGGACGCACAACATCGACCACTGCGCCCGTCTCTGACACAGCAGTAGCGTGGCCGGTCTGGCCGCGACACTGGGTTCCGGAGCGATGACCGACTCCATCGCCAACATCGTCGACGCCGACTTGCTCTTCGTCACCGGCTCCAACACGACCGAGGCCCATCCCATCATCGGCCTGGAGATGAAGCGGGCAGTACGCCAGTTCGGCGCGCGACTCATCCTGCTCGACCCGCGCGAGATCGAACTGGCCAACTTCGCCACACTGCACCTGCGCCAGCGGCCGGGCACCGACGTAGCCGTGCTCAACGCCATCGCCCACGTGCTCATCCGCGACAACCTGGCCAATCTGAACTTCATCGAGGCGCGCACCGAGGGCTTTGACGCCTTCGCCGCCGCGGTAGCCGACTGGACGCCGGAACGCGCCGAGGCCGTCTCTGGCGTGCCCGCCCAGCAGATCGTCGATGCCGCCTATATGTACGCCCACGCCCGCAACGCGATGATCTTCTGGGCGATGGGTATCACCCAGCACACGACCGGGACGGACAACGTCAAGGCCTGCTCTAACCTGGCCTTGCTAACCGGCCACATCGGCCGCCCGGCCACGGGCCTCAATCCGTTGCGCGGCCAGAACAACGTCCAGGGCGCGTGCGACATGGGCGGGCTGCCCAACGTTTTCCCCGGCTACGCGCCCGTGGCTGACGAGGCCGTCCGCCGCAAGTTCGCCGCCGCCTGGGGCGTGCCCGTGGAGACCTTCGGCCCCAAGCCCGGCCTGACCGTCACCGAGATGCTCCACGGCGCGCTGGAGGGCCGCATCCGGGCCATCTACGTCATGGGCGAGAACCCCATGCTGTCCGACCCCAACCTGACCCATGTGGCCGAGGCGCTGGCGGCAGTCGAGTTCCTGGTGGTGCAAGACCTCTTCCCCAACGAGACGGCCCAATGCGCCGACGTGGTGCTGCCGGCGGCCGGCTTCGCCGAGAAGCTGGGCACCTTCACCAGCACCGAGCGGCGCGTCCACCTCATTCGCCCGGCCATCGACCCGCCCGGCCAGGCGCGACCCGACTGGCAGATCACTCTGGAGCTGGCCCAACGGCTGGGCGCGGACTGGCGCTACGACGGCCCGGCCGACATCTTCGCCGAGCTGGCCAGCGTCACCCCGCAGTACGCCGGCCTCTCCCACGCGCGTCTGGAACAGGGCGGCATCCAATGGCCCTGCCCAACGACCGATCACCCTGGCACGCCCGTGCTCCACATGGGCCAGTTCACCCGCGGCAAGGGGCTGTTCTGCGCCCTCGACTACCGGCCGCCGGCCGAGTTGCCCGACGCCGACTACCCCTTCTTGCTGTCCACCGGCCGGATTCTGTTCCACTGGCACGGCGGCACGATGTCGCGTCGGTCGCCGGGCCTGGACAGCGTCGCCCCGGAGGCCGAGGCGGAACTGCACCCCGACGACGCCGCCCGGCTGGGCGTGGGCCAGGGCGACCTGGTGCGCGTGACCTCGCGGCGTGGCTGTGTCGTTGCCGCCGCCCGCGTCACCCGCCGATCCGCACCCGGCATGGTCTTCATGACCTTCCACTACGCCGAGTCGGCCACCAACCTGCTGACCATCGACGCCGTCGATCCGACGGCCAAAATTCCCGAATACAAAGTCTGCGCCGTCCAGGTGGAGAAATTGGGAATTAGGAATTACGAATTAGGGATTGGAGGAGACCACGAACCTTCCCTAATTCTCAATCCCTAATTCCTAATCCTTAATTCCAGAAAGAGGTACTCATGACTCAACCCACTCCTCCCCCGCTCTCGCTCGATTCATTGCTGCCGCCCGACATGGCCAAGAAGGCCGAAGCCGTGGGCGTCAGCAAAGCCAACCTCGGCCCGTTCCGCATGTTGGCGCTGGCCGTCCTGGCCGGGGCGTTCATCGCCCTGGGCGCGGTCTTCATGACCACCGTGACGGCCGGCGCGTCGGGCGTGCTGGCCTATGGCATCGCCCGGCTTGTCGGCGGCTTCGCCTTCTGCCTCGGCCTGATCCTCGTCGTCGTCGCCGGCGCGGAGCTATTCACCGGCAACAACCTGATCGTCATGGCCTGGGCCAGTCGCAAGGTCAGCACCGGCAAGCTGCTGCGCAACTGGGTCATCGTCTACGCCGGCAACTTCATCGGCGCGATCCTGACCGCCTATGGCCTGTTCCTCAGCGGCCAATACGCCTTTGGCCAGGGCGCGGTCGGCCTGCAAGCGCTGACCATCGCCAACGCCAAGGTCAGCCTGACCTTCACCCAGGCCGTCGTACTGGGCATCTTCTGCAACGCGCTGGTGTGCCTGGCCGTGTGGCTGTGCATGAGCGCGCGGACGACGACCGACCGCATCCTATCGATTCTGTTCCCCATCAGCGCCTTCGTCGCCGCCGGCTTCGAGCACAGCATCGCCAACATGTACTTCATCCCGGTGGCGCTGTTCATCAAGAACGGGGCCACGCCGGCGTTCTGGGAGAACATCGGCAAGACAGCGGCCGACTTCGGCAACATCACCTGGTCGAACTTCCTGGTCGCCAACCTGCTGCCGGTGACCATCGGCAACATCATCGGCGGCGCGCTGATGGTCGGCCTGGTCTACTGGTTCATCTACCTGCGGCCGAGTTGGACCGGCCACAAGGACGCGACCGAGCAACCCGACCCGACGCTCAAGAAAGCCTGATCGCCATCTCCACACCTCCTTCGTAGCAACAACCGACTCCGGCAAGTACGCCGGAGTCGGTTGTTTGCTTTGGGGGGAGGAGCGAGCGCGGGGCCTACAGGTAGCCGAGTTTGCGCGCCGCGTGGGTCAGTTCGTCGCGGAAGTTGGGGTGGGCGATGTTGATCAGCGCCTCGGCGCGCTTGCGGATGCTCTTGCCGTAGAGCGAGGCGACGCCGTACTCGGTGACGATGGTGTGAACGTCGTTGCGCGTCGTCGTCACGCCGGAGCCTTCGGCCAGCAGCGGCGAGATGCGGCTGATGGTGTCGTTCTTGGCCGTGGCGGGCAGGGCAATGATAGGCAGACCGCCTTTGGAGCGGGCCGCGCCGCGGATGAAGTCCAGTTGGCCGCCGACGCCACTGTAAAACACCGGCCCGATGGAGTCGGCGCAGACCTGGCCGGTCAGATCAACCTGCAGGGCGGCGTTGATGGCCACCATGTTGTCGTTGCGGGCGATGTTGTAGGGGTCGTTGACGTACTCGGTCGGGTGCAGCTCGACGATAGGGTTGTTGTCGACGAAGCGGTAGAGCCGCTCCGAGCCGAACAGGAAGCCGGCGACCATCTTGCCGGGGTGGAACGTCTTGCGCGAGCAGGTGATGATGCCCTGCTCAAACAGCGCCACCACGCCGTCGGAGAACAGCTCCGTGTGGATGCCCAGGTCTTTGTGGTTGCCCAGATTCTCCAGCACGGCGTCGGGCAGACTGCCGATGCCCATCTGGATCGTCGCCCCGTCGGGGATCATCTCAGCGATGATCTGGCCGATCTTCATGTACTCGGCCGTGCTGCGCCCCTGCACCGCTTCCGGCAACGGGTAGTCGGTCTCGACGATGGCGTTGAGCCGGCTGACGTGGATGAAGCTGTCGCCCAAAGTGCGCGGCATTTGCCGGTTAACCTCGGCGATGATGTATCGGGCGGCTTCAGCGGCCGGCTTGGTCGTGCCCACCTCGACGCCATAGCTGCAAAAGCCATGCTCGTCCGGCGGCGACAGCGACACCAGGGCCACGTCGATGGGCAGGATGTTGCGTTGGAACAGGCCCGGAATCTCCGACAGGAAGATGGGCGTGAAGTCGGCCCGCCCCTCCTGCACCGCCTTGCGGACGTTGTGGCCAATGAACAACGAGTTGTCGCGGAAATGGCCTTCATACTTCGGGTCTACATAGGGCGCATCGATGAAGGTCAGGATGTGGATGAGTTCAACGTCGCGCAGTTCCGGCGCGCGAGCGCACAGGCCATCAATCAGAACGGCCGGGCCGCCCGCGCCGCCACCGACATAGAGGCGATTACCCGATTCGATGCACGCCAGCGCCGTCGCCGCGTCCGTCACTTTGCGACGGTAGATCGTCTCCCAATTCACTTTTCACCTCCCCAGGCGCCGTGGTTGGTGCCAACTGGGTCATTCACGTACGGCAGGGCGATCTCGATTTCTCGCCCCAGCGAAGAGGCCACGTCATGGTGGGCCAGCTTGCCCTGATAGACGTTGATGCCCGTGGCCAGCGAGGGCTGTTGCTCCAGCATCCCCAGGATGCCATGCGCGCCCAGGCCCCAGAGGTAGGGCAGGAGCGCGTTGGTCAGGCTGTGGCTTGTCGTCCGGGCCACGGCCGCGGTTACGTTGGGCACGCAGTAGTGGATGACGTCATCGACCACGTAGGTCTGGTCGCGCAGGGTCGTCGGCCGGCTCGTCTCCGAGCAGCCGCCCTGGTCGATGGAAAAGTCGATGAAGACCGTGCCCGAACGCATACGCTGGACCATCTCGCGGGTGATGAGCACCGGCGCGCGGTGGCCGGGGCTGAGAATCGCGCCAACGACGACATCGGCGAACTCCGTCGCCCGCTTGAGGTTATAGGACGTGGACAGCATCGTCGTCACGCGCCCGCTGAGCATTTCGTCGATGTGCTGCAAGCGCTCCAGCGCGGTATCCAGCACGACGACTTGCGCGCCCGTGTTCAGGAAGGCGCGGGCCGCGTTCGTGCCCAGCACGCCGCCGCCGATGACGACGGCGACGCCGCGCGGCACGCCAGGAACACCACTGAGCAGTGTGCCCCGACCGCCGTGGGGGGTCATGAGCAGCTGCCCGGCGATGACCGGCGCCAGCCGCCCGGCCACCTCGCTCATGGGCACGAGGATGGGCCGGTTGCCGTTCGGCTCGGCGATCATCTCGGAGGCGATGGCGGTGATCTCGTGTTCGCGCAGGGCCAACAGGAAGTCGGGCGAGGCCACGGCCAGATGCAGGAAGGCCAGGATGGTCTGGCCCGGCCGGAAGAGGCGGTGCTCCTGGGCCGTCGGCCGCGTCACCTTGACGACGACATCGGAGCGGCCGTAGACCTCGGCGGGCGAATAGACCACGTTCGCCCCGATGTGGCGATAGGCCTCGTCGTTGAAGCCGGCCGCCTCGCCGGCGCCCCTCTCGACGTAGACGGTGTGGCCGCGGCGCACCAACGATGAGACCCCCGCCGGTGTCAGGCCGACGCGCGATTCGAGATCGCGTACCTCCCTGGGTATGCCGAATTCCATGATGTTCTCTCCTCTAAAGGGCAACAGGGCTTAGCTAACCCCCAGTGTAATCAGAAATGGCTCTGTGGCGAGTGTCTAATGTAATCTGTTGGCCAGACAAAGGTCATAGTCGGTCGTCAGATCGTCGGCCACCGGAGACCAGGCGGCAATGGACGGACAAGCGTCCTGGCCCGAAGCCATCTACCTGAGCGTATCACGTTCGCGGGCGGAAACAGGTGACAATCCTCACGCTTTCGCCTGCTGTTTGTCACTTACAGTTCGTCGCCCTTCTGTGCCATACTGAAGCTAGACCAAAACCCTTGGCCTGGCGTTCCGGCTCGTTGACATGCTGTCCACGTATGGGATTACATGACTGGAGCGCAGGCTGATCCCACAAGCCTCCTCCCCAGCAACCGATCGGCCGCCAGGTCAATTTCCCATTCCCACCGGAGGTTCTCTAGATGGCAACTGGAAGAGTTGTAATCGACATAGAGCGCTGTAAGGGCTGCGAGTTGTGCCGCGCGGCCTGTCCGCAAGACGTGCTGGCCCTGGCCGAGGAGCTAAACGCCAAAGGCTACCGGCCGGTCATCTTGCTCGACCCCGCGCACGACTGCACCGGCTGCGCTCTATGTGCCACCGTTTGCCCCGACGGCTGCATCACGGTTTACCGCGATGTCGTCGAGAAGGCGCGACCCACGAACGGCCGCGCGCCCGTCGCCGGGCGAACGCCGGCGCTCGCCCAGGAGGTCAGGTAACCATGACCAAGCAACTGCTGAAAGGCAATGTCGCCTTTGCCGAAGCCGCCATCCGCGCCGGCTGCGAAGCGTACTTCGGCTATCCCATCACCCCGCAAACGGAGCTACTGGAGCACATGTCGCGGCGCATGATCGA
Organism: Promineifilum sp.; assembly: GCA_019695075.1. GTDB lineage: Bacteria > Chloroflexota > Anaerolineae > Promineifilales > Promineifilaceae > Promineifilum. The sequence continues at coordinate 6,298 of JAIBAS010000271.1, forward strand.
GTTGGGCCGCGTCTTCCTGCAGGCCGAGAGCGAGGTCGCCGCCGTCAATATGGTGTACGGCGCGGCTGCCGCCGGAGCCAAGGTCATGACCTCCTCCAGCAGCCCCGGCATCAGCCTGATGCAAGAGGGCTTCAGCTACATGGCCGGCTCCAACGTCCCCGCGGTCGTCATCGACGTGATGCGCGGTGGGCCGGGCCTGGGCAACATCCAGCCCAGCCAGGCGGACTATTATCAGGTCACCAAGACGGCCGGCCACGGCGATTTCCACCCCATCGTCCTGGCCCCGTCCACCGTCCAGGAAGCCATTGACCTGACGGTGCTGGCCTTCGACCTGGCCGAGAAGTATCGCACCCTCGTCTTCGTCATCGCCGACGGCGCGATCGGCCAGATGATGGAGCCGGCCGAGTTGCCGGAGATGCGCCCCCTGCCGGAGAAGCGGCCGGATTGGGCCGTCACCGGCGCGAAGGGCCGCCCCCACAACGTCATCAGTTCCCTGTTCATGGGCGCGGAGCAGCTTGAGCAGATGAATATCGAGTTACAGGGCAAGCTGCGCCAGATCGAGCAGTCGGGCGAAGTGCGCTACGAGAGCCTGGCCATCGACGACGCCGAGATCATCGTCGTGGCCTTCGGCACGGCGGCGCGCGTGGCCAAGACGGCCGTCAAGCGCCTGCGCGCCGAGGGGCTGCCCGTCGGCCTCTTCCGCCCCATCACCCTGTGGCCCTTCCCGGAGAACGAGCTGGCCCGCCTGGCCGAGCGTATCCCTGCGGCACGTTCCTTCATCGTCGTCGAGATGAACGCCGGGCAGATGCTCCACGACGTGCGCGAGGTCGTCGGCGGCCGTGTGCCCGTGGCCTTCTATGGGCGCATGGGCGGTATCATCCCTCTGCCGGAAGAGATCGAGACGGAGATTCGCCGGCAATACGCGCAGGTAGCGCGCACCGCAATGCCAATGGAGGCACGCAATGGCCATCATATCCGCTAACGAGTTTGCCGCGGCGGCCGCGACCGAGACGCGGCGCGAGGAGATGGTCTACGAGCGCCCCCACGCCCTGACCAACGTCTACACCCACTACTGCCCCGGTTGCACCCACGGCATCGCCCACCGGCTGGTGGCCGAAGTCATCGATGAACTGGGCATTCGCGAGGATACGATCCTGGTGGCCTCGGTGGGGTGTTCCGTTTTCGCCTACAACTACTTCGAGGTGGACTCGTGCGAGGCGGCCCACGGCCGCGCCCCGGCCATGGCCACCGGTGTCAAGCGCGTCCACCCCGATAAGATCGTCTTCACCTATCAGGGCGACGGCGATCTGGCCTCCATCGGCATGGCCGAGATCATGCACGTCGCCGCCCGTGGCGAGAAGATCACCACGATCTTCATCAACAACGCCGTCTATGGCATGACCGGCGGGCAGATGGCTCCCACGTCGCTGCTCGGCCAGACGACCACGTCCTCCCCCTTCGGCCGCGACCTGCGGCTGACCGGCGCGCCGATCCACATGGCCGAGTTGCTGGCGCAGATGGCCGGCACGGTCTACGCCGTCCGCCGCAGCCTCCACGACGCCCGCCACATCATCCAGGCCAAGAAGGCCATCCGCACCGCCTTCGAGGCCCAGCAGAAGGGGCTGGGCTTTAGCGTCGTTGAGTTGCTTTCGACGTGTCCGACAAACTGGGGCATGACGCCGGCGGACTCCCTGGACTGGGTTCGCGACAGCATGATCCCCATCTATCCCCTGGGCGACTACAAGGTTGCCCCGGAGTTGGCGCCCGCGCGCCATTAGACGTTCCGTTCCCACCGGAACGCTATTAACAGGAGCAAGCCTGACATGACAACCCCTTGGAACCAGCGCTGCGCCCAACGGATGCAGTGGATGAGCGCCTCGACCATCCGCGAGCTGCTCAAGCTGACCGAGAACCCCGATATCATCTCCTTCGCCGGCGGGATGCCCGCGCCGGAGGTATTCCCGGTGGAGGCGTTTCGCGCCGCCGCCGATCGCGTCCTGGCGCGGCAGGGCAGCCAGGCGCTGCAATATGGCCCCACGGAGGGCTACCGGCCGCTGCGCGAGTGGATTGTGCGGCAGATGGCCCGCTATGGCATCGAGTCCGCGCCGGAGAACGTGCTCATCACCAGCGGCAGCCAGCAGGCGCTCGATCTGATCGGCAAGATCATGATCAACCCCGGCGACCTGATTCTGACCGAGCGCCCCAGCTACATGGGCGCGCTGCAAGCCTGGCGGGCCTACCAGGCCGAGTTCATCTCCGTGCCCACCGATGCCGACGGCCTGCGCGTGGACCTGCTGGAAGAGGCCCTCTGCGCCGGCCCGAAATTCATGTACATCCTGCCCAACTTCCAGAACCCCGGCGGCGTGACCCTGTCGCTGGAACGGCGCGAGCAGCTCATCGACATCGCCGACCACTACGGCGTGCCCATCATCGAGGACGACCCCTACGGCGAACTGCGCTACGAGGGCGACCACCTGCCGCCGCTGGTCGTCATCGACGCCGAGTGCTGTCGGGGCGGGTCTGAGACCCGCCCCTACGGGCGTGGCGTCGTCGATGGTAGGGGCGGGTCTGAGACGCGCCCCTACGGACGTGGCGTCATCGATGGTAGGGGCGGGTCTGAGACCCGCCCCTACTACGGCGACGACACCCACAATGGCAACGGCCGGGCCTACATGCGCGGCAATGTCATCTATCTGAGCACCTTCTCCAAGACGCTGGCCCCCGGTCTGCGCCTGGCCTGGCTCGTCGCCCCGGTTGAGGTCGTGCAGCGCTGCGTCGTGGCCAAGCAGGGCATGGACTTGCACACCGCCACGCTCAACCAGATGATCGCCTACGAAATCCTTACCGGCGAGAACAACTTCCTGGATAACCACGTCCGCCGCATCCGCGCCGTCTACCGCGAGCGGCGCGACGCCATGCTGGCCGCGCTGGAAACGTACTTCCCGGGCGAAGTGCATTGGACTTACCCGCAAGGCGGCCTGTTCCTGTGGGCCACGCTGCCGGAAGGGCTGGACGCGGCTGAACTGCTCAAGGTCGCCCTGACCCACAAGGTCGCCTACGTCCCTGGCGCGGCCTTCCACCCGGAGGGCGGCGGCCACAACACCCTGCGGCTCAACTTCTCCTTCTGCGACCCGCAACGCATCGAGACGGGCATCCAGCGCCTGGGCGAGGTCTTCGCCGAGGCCATCGCGGCCCAGGCGCACGCGGGCGAGCTAGAGCCGGCGCTCGCGCCGGCCCTCTGAGGACACAAATAATGGAAACCTCCATCATCATCTCAGGTTTCGGCGGCCAGGGCGCGCTCTTCGCCGGGCAACTGCTGGCCTACGCGGGCATGGACGCCGGCCGCTTCGTCTCCTGGATTCCCTCCTACGGGCCGGAGATGCGCGGCGGCACGGCCCACTGCACCGTCATCATCAGCGACGACGAGGTCGGCGCGCCCATCGTCGCCCGGCCAGACATCGCCGTCGCGCTCAACCTGCCCTCGTTCGATAAGTACGAACCGCTGGTGAAGCCGGACGGGCTGCTGGTGGTCAACAGCTCGCTTGTGACGTCCGAATCACAGCGCGCCGACATCGACGTCGTCTATGTGCCCGCTAACGGCATTGCCGAGGAGTGGGGCACGCCGAAGATGCTCAACATGGCCGCCGTCGGGGCAATGCTGGCGGCGCGGCCGGTGTTGCCGCTCGCCGTCATCGAGGCGGCCCTGGTCGCTCACCTGCCGGCCTCCAAGCAACATCTCATCGAGGCCAACCTGCAAGTGCTGCGCCACGGGTTTGCCGTTGGTCAGCCCGCGCGGGCGTAACGTCCCGGTGTTGCCCTGGTAGGGTCGGGGTAGGGGCGGGTCTGAGACCCGCCCCTACGCACGGCCGCCATCATGGCAGGGGCGGGTCTAAGACCTGCCCCTACGGTTTTGGCAGCGCCCGCGCAGATACGGTACAATTCCCACGTCGATAACCCCCGGCCACCTTCCCCACCGTCGTGGCCGGCACCTTCTTGAGGAGTTATATGAACCACGCACCCAAGCGTCTGCACCCCGTTCCCTCCGACCTGGAAATCGCCCAAGCCGCCACACCCCTGCCCATCAAGGAGGTCGCTGCGCAATTGGGCCTGACCGAGGATGACCTGATCTACTACGGCAAGACCAAGGCCAAAGTCCACCTGGACACCCTGCCGAAGCTGGCCAACAACCCAACAGGCAAGTACATCGACGTGACGGCCATCACCCCGACGCCGCTGGGCGAAGGCAAGACGACCACGAGTGTCGGCCTGGTGCAGGGCCTCGGCCGCCTTGGCCACCGGGCAATCGCCTGCATCCGCCAGCCCAGCATGGGGCCGACCTTCGGCATCAAGGGCGGCGCGGCCGGCGGCGGCTATAGCCAGGTCATCCCCATGGAGGACTTCAACCTCCACTTGACCGGCGACATCCACGCCATTACCGCCGCCCACAACCTCGTCGCCGCGGCCATCGACGCCCGTTGGTACCACGAAGACCGCATGAACGACGAGCGTCTGGCCAAGGTCGGCCTGTCGCGGCTGAACATCGACCCCTACCGCGTCACCTGGAACCGGGTTCTGGACGTCAACGACCGCGCCCTGCGCAACATCATCGTCGGCCTGGGACCGGAAGAGGACGGCCGCCCGCGCCAGACCGGCTTCGACATCACCGTCGCCAGCGAGATCATGGCCATCCTGGCCCTGGTCAACGGCGACGACTACAAGAGCGCCCTGCGCGACCTGCGCCAGCGCGCCGGCCGGACGGTCATCGGCGCGAACAAGGACGGCAAGCCCATCACCCTGGACGACCTCGGCGTCGGCGGCGCGGTTACGGTGCTCATGAAGGACGCGCTGCACCCCAACCTGCTGCAAACACTGGAAGGACAGCCCGCCTTTGTCCACGCCGGCCCCTTCGCCAACATCGCCCACGGCAACTCGTCCATCCTGGCCGACCGGCTGGCCCTGCGCCTGGGCGACTACGTCGTCACTGAGTCCGGCTTCGGCGCGGACATCGGCATGGAAAAGTTCTTCGACATCAAATGCCGCGCCTCCGGCCTGGTGCCCGACTGCGTTGTCCTGGTGGCCACCATCCGCGCCCTGAAGATGCATGGCGGCGGGCCGCGCGTCGTGCCCGGCCGGCCGCTGGACAAGGCCTACACCGAGGAGAACGTCGCACTGCTGGAGAAGGGCATGGCCAACATGGTCGCCCACATCCGCAACGCCAAGCGCTTCGGCGTGCCCGTCGTCGTGGCCGTCAACAAGTTCCACACCGACACGCCGGCGGAGATCGCCGCCGTGGAGCGCGCCGCCATCGCCGCGGGCGCGGAGACGGCCGTCATGACCGACCACTGGGCCAACGGCGGCGACGGCGCGATGGCCCTGGCCGAAGCCGTCGTGGCCGCCTGCGAGAAGCCGTCCAACTTCCAGTTCCTCTACCCGCTCGACCTGCCCATCAAAGCCAAGATCGAGACCATCGCCAAGCAGATCTACAGCGCCGGCGAGGTCATCTATGAACCGCAGGCCGAGAAGCAGATCAAGTCCTACGAGGACAACGGCTTTGGCAACCTGCCCATCTGCATGGCCAAGACGCACCTGAGCATCAGTCACGATCCCATGCTCAAGAACGCGCCGTCAGGCTACACGCTGACCGTCCGCGAAGTGCGCGCCTCCGTCGGTGCAGGCTTCATCTACCCGCTGCTGGGCGAGATGCGGACGATGCCCGGCCTGGGCACGCGCCCGGCCTACATGAACGTCGATGTCGATGAGGACGGCCGCGTGATGGGCCTGTTCTAGACTCAACCGCACCCAACCAACCCACGACGCAAAGAGCGCAAAGACAAGAAAGCCTACTTCATCTTTGTGCTCTTTGCGTTATGGCGTCTGCGGATACCCGACCCAAACCCACGGCCCGGCGGCGGGCGACAACGCAAGGAGGACACGATGACCGCCTACAACAAGCACTACCACGCCATCGTCGTCGGCGTCGGCGGGATGGGCAGCGCCACCTGCTACCAGTTGGCCCGGCGCAACAAGCGCGTCCTGGGCATCGAGCGCTTCGACATCCCCCACACGCTCGGCTCTTCCCACGGCTACACGCGCATCATCCGCCTGGCTTACTATGAGCACCCGGCCTACGTCGTCTTGCTGCGCCGCGCCTATGAGCTGTGGGCGGCCATCGAACAGACGGCCGGCGAGCAACTGTTCTACCGCACCGGTTCGCTCGACTGTGGCCCGGCCGGTAGCGACGTCTTCACCGGCTCGCTACAATCGTGCCTCGACTACGACCTGCCCCACGAGATACTGACCAGCGCCCAGGTGACGGAGCGTTACCCCGCCTACCGTCTGCCGCGCGAGAACCTGGCCGTCTTCCAGCCCGACGGCGGCTTCCTGCTGCCGGAGCGGGCCACAGTGGCCTTCGTGGAGGCGGCCCACGCCCTGGGCGCGGAAATCCACGGCCGCGAGGCGCTGCTCGGCTGGGAGCCGTGGGGCGACGCCGTGCGCGTCGTCACCGACCGCGACAGCTATACCGCCGATTCACTCGTCTTCACCGCCGGCGGCTGGGCGCAGAACTTGCTGCCGGTGCTGAACGGGCTGGCCGTGCCGGAGCGGCAGGTGTTGGCCTGGTTGCAGCCGGCGCGGCCGGAACTGTTCCGGCCGGAGCGCTTCCCGGTGTTCAACTGCCTCGTGCCGGAGGGGCGCTACTATGGCTTCCCGGTCTTCGCCGTGCCCGGCTTCAAGTTCGGCCGCTACCACCACTTCGGCGAGACGGGCGAAGCCGAACACCTGTCGCGCGAGGCCTACCGCGAAGACGAAGACATGCTGCGCGACTTCGCCGCCCGCTACTTCCCCGACGGGGCCGGGCCGACGATGATCCTCAAGGCGTGCCTGTTCACCAACACGCCCGACCGCCACTTCCTGATCGACCTGCACCCGGACTATCCGCAGGTGTCCTTCGCCGCCGGTTTCTCCGGCCACGGCTACAAGTTCGCCAGCGTCATTGGCGAGATCATGGCCGACCTGGCCGAACGCCGAAGCACGCGCCATGACATCAGTCTGTTCAACCTGGCCCGCTTTACCGGCCAGATCAGCGCCCTGCATCAGCAGAAGATCGACATGCTGACGCGCGGGGCCTGGTCGCCGCCGGACGACGGCCCGGCCCACCCTCTCTATCGCGGCGGCGCGCGGGAGGTACCGGGTGGGGCGCTCGGCAGTCCCCTCAGCCCGCGCGAGCCGGGTAGCAGCCGACCATGACCACCTACCAAATCCTCTTCTGGTATGACATCCCGGTGCAGGTGCGGGCCGGCGGCCGGCGCGAGCGCGTCAGCGTCGAACTGCCGGCCCGCTTCCAGGCCGCCATCGACAGCGCCGCCATGGCCGCGGGCCTGACCGGCACGGACGGCTACCTGTCCGGCTTCGTCTGGAGCGCCGCGGCAGAGCGAGACGGCGCGCCGGCTGAAGTCGCGGCCGCCGTAGCCGCCGAGATAGACGCTCGCTATGCGACGATCGATTGGTCGGAAACGGCGGCCGCGATACGGGGGGATAGGGGCGGGTAAGCAGTCAGACCTCAGAGGTCTTCTTTGACCTCTGAGGTCGGGTCGCCGGCCAATTGGTACGCCCGCCCGCTCATGCTAGAATCCATTTCAGCCCGCCCACCGTGGGCGGAGCCGCAGCGCCCGGCAATCCGAATGTAACGACATGACCACGGCCAACGGCGAATTCCAGGTGATCTTTATGCCCTCCGGCCGCCGCGGCCTGGCTCCGTCCGGCCAGTCGCTGCTCGACGCGGCTCGCCAGATGGGCGTGGACATCGAGAGCATCTGCGGCGGTCGGCTGACCTGCGCCAAGTGCCGCGTCTGCGTCGAAGAGGGCAACTTCGCCAAGCACGGCATCCGCTCCAGCGCCGACCACCTCAGCCCAGCCGAGGCCCCAGAGCGCGCTCTGCTGGCCCGCGCGGGCGACACGGGCGATCCCCATGCCCCGGCCGAGCGCCTGGCCTGCGCCGCCCACGTCACCGGCGATCTGCTCATCACCGTGCCGGAGGAAAGCCGCGCCCACAAGCAGATCATTCGCAAGTCGGCCACCGAGCGCACCATCGACGTCGACCCGGCCATTCGCCAGGTCTACGTCGAGGTCGACCGGGCCGAACTGGGCGAGCACCGCGGCGACTGGGGGCGCGTGCAGGCCGCGCTGGCGGCGCAATGGGGCCTGGGCGACCTGCGCATCGACCTGCCCGCCCTGCGCCGCCTCCAGGCGGCGCTGCGGGCCGGCAATTGGGCCGTCACCGTCCTGGTCTGGAACGAGCGCGAGGTGATCGACATCCAGCCCGGCTACAGGGAAGGCATCTACGGCCTGGCTGTGGACATCGGCAGCACCACCGTCGCCGGCCATCTGTGCGACCTGCGCACCGGGACCGTCCTGGCCACCGAGGCGCTGATGAACCCGCAGATGGCTTATGGCGAAGACCTGATGAGCCGCGTCGCCTACGCCATGACCCACGCCAACGGGCTGGACACGATGCACGCGGCCATCATCACGGCACTGAACGGGCTGGCCGCCCGCGCCGCCCGCAGCGCCGGCCTGCAAGCGCGCGACATCCACGACGCCGTCATCGTCGGCAACACAACGATGATCCACATCCTGCTGGGCATCGACCCGCGAGAGCTGGGCAGCGCACCGTTCGCCCTGGCGACGCGCGATGCAGTGGACGTGAAGGCCCGCGAGCTGGGCTTGCGCTTCCACCCTGGCGCGGCCGTCCACGTGCTGCCGGCCGAAGCGGGCCACGTCGGCGCGGACAACGTCGCCGTGCTGCTGGCCGAGGAACCGCACCGGCAGGACGCGCTGACGCTGCTGGTGGACGTAGGCACGAACGCCGAGATCGTCCTGGGCCACCGCGACCGGCTGCTGAGCGCCTCCAGCCCCACCGGCCCGGCCTTCGAGGGGGCGCAGATTCGCTTCGGCATGCGCGCCGCGCCGGGAGCCATCGAGCGCGTGCGCATCGACCCGGCCGACTGGTCGGCCCGCTTCCGCGTCATCGACGAGGAGCGCTGGTCGGACGCCTGGCCGGCTGCCGGCGACCGCGACACGCCTCCGGAGAGCCAGCCGCGCCATCTGGCGGCGGGCATTTGCGGCTCCGGCATCATCGAGGCGGTGGCCGAGATGTTCCTGGCCGGCATCCTGCGCGGCGACGGGCGTTTCAGCGACGGCCGACCGCACCCGCGCCTGGTCTGGCAGGGCAAGAAGGCGGCCTACGTGCTGGCCACGGGCGACCAGACCGCCAACGGCCAGCCCATCCTGGTGACGCAGGACGACGTGCGCGCCATCCAGTTGGCCAAGGCGGCCCTCTACGCCGGGGCCAAGCTGCTGATGAATCGTATGGGCGTGGGCCAGGGCGACCTGGTGCATGTCGAGCGGATCGTGCTGGCCGGGGCCTTCGGCAGCTATATCGATCCGCAGTACGCCATGCTGTTGGGGTTGATCCCCGATTGCCCGCTGGAGCGCGTGGCAGCCGTGGGCAACGCTGCCGGCGACGGCGCGCGCATCGCCCTGCTGAACCGCCACAAGCGCGACGAGGCGGCGGCGCTGGCTCGCGCGGTAACTTACGTCGAGACGGCCATCGATCCGCGCTTCCAGGACGAATTTGTCGGCGCGATCCACATTCCCCACGCCAGCGACCACTTCCCGCACCTGGAGAGCCGCCTCGGCGCGCCCCTGCCGCGGGCCGCGGCCGGCGATGGAGATGCCGGGCGGGCGCGGCGCGCGGCACGGATTCGCAACCGGGCGGGCGACGCGCACCCATAGTCGCGCCGTGTGGACAGGCCCGCGTCGAACGGAGAGAACGAAAGAGGCCCCGGCCGGGTCGCCGGCCGGGGCCATGAGGATGTGTCATGAGCGACGAAGAGATCGATCTGCAAACGATGTCGGACGACGAGATCTATGAGTTGATGAAGGAAGACCTCTACGATGGCTACGCCGAAGAGATCGCCGAGGAAGTCCAGGTCATGCTGGCCCGCGGCCACGAGCCATACGCCATCCTGACCAATGGCCTCGTCGCCGGCATGGATATCGTCGGGGCCGACTTCCGCGACGGCATTCTCTTCGTGCCGGAGGTGCTCATGGCCGCCAAGGCCATGAAGGCGGGCATGGCCATCCTGCGTCCGCTGCTGGCCGAGACCGGCGCGGAGCGCATCGGCACGATGGTCGTCGGCACAGTCAAGGGCGACATCCACGACATTGGCAAGAACCTGGTGGGCATGATGATGGAGGGCGCGGGCTTTGAGGTCATCGATCTGGGCGTCAACAACTCCGTCGAGAAGTTCCTGGCAGCCATCGAGAAGCACAAGCCCGACATCCTGGGCATGAGCGCGCTGCTGACGACGACGATGCCCTACATGCGCGTCGTCATCGAAGCGCTGAAAGAGGCCGGCATTCGCCAGGACATCATCGTCCTGGTTGGCGGCGCGCCGCTCAACCAGGCCTTCGCCGAGGAGATCGGGGCCGACGCCTACTGCCGTGACGCGGCCGTCGGCGTGGAGACGGCCAAAAAGTTCATGTACATTCGCCGGCAAAAGGCCAAGGCATAGGCAGCTATGGACAAGCTACAGCAACTCCTCGACACCCGCGAGGCCATCGTCCTCGACGGCGCGATGGGCACGGTGCTCTTCGCCGCCGGGCTACAATCGGGCGCGCCGCCGGAAGCCTGGAACGTGCTCCATCCCGACCGCATCCGCGCTGTCCACCGCGGCTACATCCGCGCCGGGTCGGACATCATCCTGACCAACTCCTTCGGCGGCACGCGCTACCGGCTGAAGCTCCACAACCTGCAAGACCGCGCCTACGAGCTGAACCGCGCCGCGGCGCAGAACGCCCGCGCGGAGGCCGACGCCGCCGGTCGTCCCGTCCTCGTCGCCGGGTCGATGGGGCCGACGGGCGAACTGCTGGCCCCGATGGGCAGCATGACCTTCGACGACGCGCGCGCCGCCTTCGCCGAGCAGGCCCGCGGGCTGGCCGCCGGCGGCGCTGACCTGCTGTGGGTGGAGACGATGAGCGATCTGGAGGAGGCCCGCGCCGCCGTCGAGGGCGCGCGCTCCGTCAGCGACCTGCCCATCGCCGCCACCATGAGCTTCGACACCAACGGCCGCACGATGATGGGCGTCACCCCCGCCCAGGCCGTGCGGACGATGAAAGCGTGGGGCCTGGTCGCCGTCGGCGCCAATTGCGGCAACGGCATCGAGGAGATCGAGGGCGTCATCCACGCCATGCACCGCGAAGCGCCAGAGGTGCGCCTCATCGCCAAGGCCAACGCCGGCATGCCCCAATGGCGCCACAACGAACTGATCTACGACGCCACGCCGCCGGTCATGGGCCGCTACGCCCGGCGCGTCCATGCGCTGGGGGCGTGCTTTATCGGTGGCTGTTGCGGCAACGGCCCCGACCACATTGTCGCCATCGCCGAGGCGCTGCGGACACCGCTGACCGACGCCGAGCGGGCCGCCCTGGACGCCGAACTGGCCAACGCCGGCGACCGCCCGGCG
>JAIBAS010000345.1 GCA_019695075.1 Promineifilum sp.
GCCGGCTGCCGCCGGGGCGGCCCCGCAGTTGACCCCCACCGCCGCGCCGCCGTTCACGGCCACGCTCAGCCTGACCGCCGACCGGCCCGCCATGCTCCTGGGCAGCACGCTAACGCTGACGGCCGACCTGGTCACCAGCGGCTGCGGCTACCACATCATGGATTTAACCGTGACGGAAGACCCCGCCCGGCCGCCGCTCTTCGCCCACATCGACCCGCCCGATGACACCATTGGGCCAGGCATCAGCTTCCCCTCCGCGTGGACGTTCCGCGCCGAGCGCGAGGGCACGACACGCTTCCTGGCGCAGACGTTCGGCGAGACGGACTGCAACGACGCCTGGAGCTGGCACTATGAGGGCGCGGCTTCACCGTCTATCGAGGTCTATGATCTGCCCATCCACGTGTGGCTGCCAACCATCAGCAGTCGCTAGAATGGAGAACCCCCCATGCCCGACATCCTCATCCGCCGCGCCACCGCCGACGACGCCGCCGCCCTCGTGCGCCTCTTCAGCGCCCCGCGGGCGATGTGGGGCACGCTGCAAGTGCCCTACACCAGCGAGGAGGCCCGCCGCCGGCGATTGGCTGACGCGCCGGAGGGGACGTACCCGTTGGTGGCCGAGGTCGATGGCGAGGTCGTCGGCCAGTTGACGCTGCACAGCAACCCCACCCGGCCGCGCCGCGCTCATGCCGGCGCGCTGGGCATGGCCGTGCGCGACGACTGGCACGGCCGCGGCGTGGGCACGGCGCTCATGGCCGCCTGCCTCGACCTGGCCGACAACTGGCTCAACCTGACGCGCGTGGAACTGGAGGTCTACACCGACAACGAGCCGGCCCTGCGCCTCTATAAGAAGTTCGGCTTCGAGATCGAGGGCACGCTGCGCCGCTATGCCTACCGCGACGGCAAGTGGGTGGATGCCTATTTCATGGCCCGCCTGCGCGACGCGCCCCGGCCCTAGAAACCGAGTTTCTCGGAGAAACTCGGTTTCTACCTACTAGTGGGCTAGTCGCCGGTGATGCCCAGCGCCACCTCCCGCTCGCGGCGGAACTGGCGCGTGTACAGGTTGTAGTAGTGGCCGCCGGCGCGGATCAACTCCGCGTGCGTGCCCTGCTCGGCGATGCGGCCGTTCTCGATGACCAGGATGCGGCTGGCGCGCTTGATCGTGCTCAGCCGGTGGGCGATGACGAAGCTCGTCCGCCCTTCCATCATCTGCTCCATGCCGCGCTGGATGAGCGCCTCGGTCAGCGTGTCCACCGAACTGGTCGCCTCGTCCATGATGAACAGGTCCGGGTCGGCCAGGATGGCCCGCGCCAGGCTGATGAGCTGCTTCTGGCCGACGGACAGCTTGCTGCCGCCCTCGCCCACCTGCTCGTCGTAGCCGTTCTCCAGCGTCACGATGAAGTCGTGCGCGCCGGCCAGCCGCGCCGCCTCCACCAGATCATCGTCGGTAGCGTCCAGGCGGCCGTAGCGCAGGTTCTCGCGGATGGTCCCGCTGAACAGGTGCGGCGTCTGGAGCACCATGCCGATCCGGCTCTGGATGGCGTGCTGCGTCAGGTCGGTGTAGTCGTGCTCGCCGAACAACACCCGGCCTTCCTTCGGCTCGTAGAAGCGGCACAGCAGGTTGACGATGGTCGACTTGCCGCCGCCCGTCGGGCCGACGAGGGCGATGGTCTCGCCCGGCCGCACGCGCAGGTCGAAGTTATCCAGCACGCGCTTGCCCTTCTCGTAGTAGAAGGTCACGTCGTCGAAGACGATGTCGCCGGCCAGGTGGGCCGTCTCCAGCGCGCCGGGCTTGTCCTGCACCTCCGGCACGGCGTCGAGGAGCGAGAAGACGCGCTCGCCGCTGGCGATCGACTGCTGCATCTGGGCGAAGACGCGGGCCATCTCCTGCACCGGCCAGATCATGAAGGTCACGTAGCCGATGAAAGCCTGCAACTGGCCGACGGTCGTCTCGCCGCGCAGGGCCAGCAGACCGCCATAGAAGATGACCATGGCCACACCCAGAGCGCTGATGAGCTGCACCGCCGGCAGGAACATCGCCGAGAGCACGTTGGCCCGGTACGAGGCGTTGAACATCAGCCCCGTCAGCCCCTGGAACTCGGTCAGGTCCTTGTCCTCGCGGGCCAGCGACTTGGTGACGCGCACGCCGCTGATGTTCTCGTTGTACGCGCCGGTGATCTTCGAGTTGATGCGCCGCACCTCGCGGAACTGCGTCAGGATCAGCCGCCGGAAGTAGTAGGCCACGCCCATGAGCAACGGGATGGTGATCATCACCAGCAACGCCAGCCGCCAGTTGATGAACAACATGAAGCCCGTGGCCACCAGGACGCTGGTCATGCCCCAGGTCACGTCGAGCAAGCCCCACGTCACCAGGTCGGCGATGCGTTCCGTGTCCGAGGTGACCCGCGACATGATCCAGCCGACGGCCGTCTTGTCGAAGTAGCTGAAGCTCAGGTTCTGCAAGTGGTCGAACAGCTTGCGCCGCAGGTCATAGCGCACCTTCTCGCCCAGCAGGGCGGTGATGTAGATGAAGCCGAAGACGACACCGGCCGTCAGCACGCTCAGGATGCCGAAGTAGACCAGGATCGACCGCAGCGCCGCCGGGTCGCGGGGCACGATGGCGTCATCGATCAGCAGCTTGCCGAAGTAGGTGAAGATGGAGTCGGAGATGGTGACGAGCACCACAAACCCCAGGAACATCACCACCATGCGCCAGTAGGGCACAACCTGTTGCAGGATGCGACCCACCGTCCGGCCACTGAAGCGGGTATTGAAATCTTCTTCTTCGAAATACTCTTCTTCCATGATGACCTCTCGCCATCGAGCGGGGCGACGCGCCTCGCGGCGCGCCGCGCCCGACTAGTCCAGCGCCGCCGTGTCCGCGCTCTGGCGTTCCGGCGTGCGGTAGTGGCCGTTGCTGCCCGCGGCGGCGTGCGCCGCGGCCAGGTCTTGCTGTAGCTCATCTTCGATCTGCGACTGCAACTCGTAGATGCGCCGATAGATACCCTCTTGCTCCAGCAGTTCGGCGTGCGTGCCGCTCTGGACAATGCGCCCCTTCTCCAGCACCAGGATCAGGTCGGCGCTCATGACCGTCTGCACCCGGTGGGCGATGATGAACGTCGTCCGGCCGGGAATCAACTCCTGCAACGCCTCACGGATGGCCGCCTCGGTCTCCGTGTCCACCGACGACGTGGCGTCGTCGAGGATCAGGATGGCCGGGTCCTTCAGCAGCGTCCGCGCCAACGTCACGCGCTGCTTCTGGCCGCCACTCAGCGTCACGCCGCGCTCGCCGACGACGGTGTCGTAGCCGTCGGGGAAGCTCAGGATGACATCGTGGACGGCTGCGGCCTGCGCGGCGCGATAGACATCCTCGTCCGTCACCTCGCGGTGGACGCCGTACATGATGTTCTCCTTGATCGTCCTGGAGAACAGGAACGGCTCTTGCAAGACGAAGCCGATCTGCTCGCGCAGGTAGCGGCGCGGGTAGTCGCGCAGTTCCACGCCGTCGAGGCGGATGCTGCCCTGATACTCATAGAAGCGCGGCAACAGGTTGACCAGCGAGGTCTTGCCCGATCCCGTCGGCCCGACCAGGGCGATCACCTGCCCCGGCTCGGCGCGGAAGGTGATGCCGTTGAGCACGGCCATTTCCTCGGCGTAGGCGAAGCGCACATCGTCGAAGACGATCTCGCCATGCGGCGGGCCGTCGGGGCGATGGGTGCCCGCGTCCAGCGGCTCGCGGTCGACGCGGATGATCTCCGCCACGCGGTCGAACGACACCAGGGCCATCGACATCTGCACGATGAGCCGGCCGACATTGCGAATGGGCCACATGATCCACGTCAGCATGCCCATGTAGGCCAGGAACGTGCCGACGGTGATCTCGCCGTTGATGGCCATCGTCGCGCCGACGGCATAGCCGATGATCAGCTGGATGCCGACGATGATGTCGGTTGACGGCCAGTAGACGGCATGGAGCACCAGCAGCTTCCGGCCGCTGTCGTACCGGCCGCGGTTGGTGACCTCGAACTTCTGCCGCTCGAAGTCCTGCCGGGCGAAGGCACGCACGACGCGCACGCCGCTCAGGTTCTCTTGCAGCGTCGTCGATAGCTTGGCCTCTTCTTCCTGGAAGATCTCATAGCGCTTGCCGATCATGCGGAAGAAGTAGATCGACACGGCGACGATGAGCGGCACGACGACGATGGAGATGAGCGCCAGGCGCGGGTTCAGCGTCAGCAAGCCGACGAAGTTGACCACGAAGAGCGACAGGATGCGGCCGAGGCCGACCGATTCCTCGCCCAGGAAGCGCCGCATTGTCTCCACGTCGGACGTGGAGCGCTGGATAAGGTCGCCGGTGGGCGTCTTATCGTGGTAGGCGAACGTCAGCCGTTGCACATGGTCATACAGGTAGTCGCGCAGGCGGCGGATGACGTTCTCCGACGTCATGGTCGCCCAGCGGCCGCCCATGAACGTGAACAGCCCCTGGGCCAGCGCCAGGCCGATGAAGCCGGCGGCCACCCACGCCAATTGCCCGCGCATAGCCTCGACGCCGAGCACGTCGTCGGTGAAGTAGCGCAACAGGAAGTAGAACACCGTCTGGCAAACGGCCGCCAACCCGATGCACAGGAACGCGCCGGCGTAGATGGCCCGGTAGCCGGTGATCATGCGCCACAGGCCGACGATACGGCGCGTGGATAGCGTTGTCTTCAGATCAAGATCAGTTGTCATAGTGACACTCACGTAGGGCCGTCGAGGCGACAAGGCGCCGAAGCGGCATTGGTGATAGTGGCCGAAATGAGGGGCCGGGCAACAGAAGGGCAACGGTTCGCGGCAGGGCGAACAGACCCGCGAAAGCGGGCGAGAGCACGGGGTGGCCGAAGCCGGGGTTATGTCAGAGGAGTCTTTCCATCATCGCCACACCTCACGCAGTAGGCCGAGACTGGGCTGCCAGCGCTCGGTGGGTAGTGCAACAGTGTCGCCTGGGATGGGCATCTGTGAACGAACTAACTAATGGAGTATAGCACAAAAGTGCCGAAAAAGTGTAAAGCAATTATCATTTTTGGCTCCACTTTCCTCAAAAATGGCAAGTTAGGGGCAATTGGGGGGCGGAGATTTATGGCAAAAGTGGCCGCAGGAACGCGCCGGTCAACGAGCGCGGGGCGGCGGCCACGTCTTCCGGCGTGCCGGCGGCGATCAGGTCGCCGCCGGCCGCGCCGCCCTCCGGCCCCAGGTCGATCACCCAGTCGGCCGCCCGAATCACGTCGAGGTT
>JAIBAS010000468.1 GCA_019695075.1 Promineifilum sp.
GCTGGTCGCGCAGCCAGGCGGCGGCCTCGGCCAGATCGGTCGCGCCGGGCAGCAGCCGCACGGCCATCGTCCGGTGGGCGCGCAGGCCGCTGAGCATCGCCGCCACGCTGCCGCTGGCCACCAGGCGGCCGTGCTCGATGATGCCGATGCTGGTGCAGATGTCGGCCACTTCGGACAGGATGTGGGAGGAGAAGAAAATGGTCTTGCCCATGTCCTGCAGGGCGCGCAACAACTCGCGCATCTCGATGCGGGCGCGCGGGTCGAGGCCGCTGGCCGGCTCGTCGAGGATGAGGACGCGCGGGTCGTGGGTCAGCGTCCGCGCCAGGCAGAGGCGCTGCTTCATGCCCCGGCTGAGCGTGTCCACGAAGGCGTCGCGCTTCGGCCCCAGGTCTACCAGCGCCAGCAGATCGTCGATCATGCCCGCCCGCCGGGCCGCAGGGATGTCGTAGCAGGCGGCGAAGAAGTCCAGGTACTCCCAGACCTTCATGTCCTCGTAGACGCCGAAGAAGTCGGGCATGTAGCCGATAGCGCGGCGGACGGCGCGGGGATCGTCGGTGACGGAGTGGCCGGCGATGCGCGCCGTGCCGGATGTCGGCCGCAGCAGCGTCGTCAGGATGCGCATCGTCGTCGTCTTGCCCGCGCCGTTGGGGCCGATGAAGCCGAAGACGGCCCCTTCCTCGATGGTCAGGGTCAGGTCATCGACGGCGGTCAGGTTGCCGTAGCGTTTGGTCAGGCCGTGCAACTCGATCAGGGCGGTCATGGGCGCAGCGGTATCTCCAGCAAGACCAGGGTCACGGCCGAGCGGGTCACGTCGGCGTTAATATCGATGGCCTGGGGGCTATCGGGCAGCCAGCCGGCCAGCGTCACCGCCGCCGATACCGGCGCGACCGCCGGCGCAGAGTAGTTGTAGAGCGACTGGAGCAGTTGCCAGCGCGGGTAGGCGTCGGGGTCGCTGTAATAGTCGGGCGTGCCCAGGATGAACGTCGGATCGTTGATGAGTGGGTTGGGGATGACGATGCCCGTGGGGAAGAGCGGGTCGGGCGTGGGCGTGGCTCCCAGAGGAACCCCTGGCGTCGTCGTCAGCGGCATTTCGCGCGTCTCGCCCGCGGCCATGTCGCCCACGCGGACTTGCTTGTCGCCGTAGACGAGGACGGCATTCTCGAAGACGGCCCCGCTCTCGTTGCGCAGCGTCACGATGATCGCCCGGCCGTCGTCGGTCGGGCGGGCCTCGCCGGACAGGGCCGGGCGGGGCGCGTAGCCGTCAATGACGAAGGCAACCACCTGGCCGGTGTCGATGCGGATGTCGCGCAGGGTCAGGTCGCCGCTGCGGACAATGGCATCAACGTTGTCGCTGCCGATGCCAACGCCGCCACCGGATAGCGGCACGGCCGTCGTCTCGTAGGGCAGCGCGAGGTCGTAGCGCCCGCGCTGGGGCGAGTAGAGGCCGGCGATGCTCTGCGCGCGCACCTGTTCGGCCTCAATCGAACCCTGGGCGACGGTCAGCGTGTGCAGCACGGCCGCGCCGCCGCGGGTGCGGAAGCCGGTGAAGTAGGTGACGGCGCTGAAGAGCAGCACCAGCACGGGGATGGTGATCCAGGCCAACTCGCTCCGCCGCCGCCGGCGCAGCACCAGGAAGTTGATCGGCCCGATGACGACCGTGTAGGCCAGCAGGAAGAGCAGCAGCCCGCCCAACGACGGCAGCCGCAGGCCGGGAATGGCCGACACTGCCGCGCCGGCCGAATAGCTGTCCTGGATGCCGTTGCTCCACGGGCCGGGCGTGGGCGTCGCCATGGCGATGGCCTGCCAGAGCGCGTCGTGGCCCGCCCAGCCGGCCAGCGGGGCCAGCTTGGGGTCGAGCGCCAGGAAGGTGACGCGCCCCAGGCCGAGATCGGCCGTGGCCAACAGCGGCCGGTCGTCCTGCGCCAGCATCACCTCGCCGCGACGCAAGCTGGCATCGGTCAGCACGAAGGGGCCGGGCGCGGTCGTGGACGCGCCGACGAACTCCTCCAGCGCGGGCAGGGCGGCGACGCTCTCCACGCCGTTGATTGTCACCGGCAGCAGGTCGGCCAGGGCGGCGGCCGTCTTGGGGCCGCCGGGGCCGCCGGTGACGACGAGGTGGCCGCCGTTCTCCACCCACGTCCGCAACGCGGCCAATTGCCCGGCCGTCAGGCGGCTGGTGTCCACGTCGTCGAAGACGAGCACGTCCAGCGCGCGCCAGGCGACGGCGACATCGGGCAGGTCGGCCAGGTCGAGGAAGGCCACGGCCGCGCCGGTGCGACTGCCATTCACTGTCTCCAGGAAGGCCAGCGCGCCGGAGTCAGGGCTGATGACGCCGTAGAGCAGCGATTCGGGCGGGATCAGGGTCAGCAGGTTGCTTGTCGTGGTGGCCACGACGCGCCCGTCGCTAACAAGCTCCACTTTGAGACTCCCGGAGAAGCCGGGCACGTGGACGTAGAGGGCGACGCGCTTATCCGACTGCGTCGGCAGGGCGACGGGCGCGGTGAAGACGTTCTCGCCGCCCGCGCCGTCGTCCACGGCGACGCGAATCTCACCCTCCAGCGGCGCGCCGTCGTTGCGCGCGGAGACGAGAATGGGCACGGCGGCCCCGTTGCGATAGAGGCCGTCGAAGCCGGCGCGGGCGCTGAGCGTCAGGTCGTCGGCCTGGGCCGCCGGGCGCAGCAGCAGCGTTGTCAGCCAGAGGAGTGCCAGAGTGATGCGCATGGCCTAGACGAACTCGATGCTGTAGTCGTAGATGGGCACGTCGGGGCGCTGGGCGACGATCCAGGCCACGGCCTTCTCCATCTGGCCGTGCAGGTAGCGCCGGTCGTTGCCGACGGCGGCCAGGCCGATGACGCCCAGACTGCGGATGTCCATGTCGGCGACCTCGGCCACGGACAGGTTGAACTCGCGCCGCAGACGGGCGATGATCGAGCGCACGATGCTGCGCTTGTCCTTGAGTGAGTCCAAACCGCTCAGGTCGAGGCTGATGACACAGGTAGCGACAACCATGCGGGCAATTGTCCCCATTCGCTGCCGGGCGGCAAGTGAGCGGACGGTTAGCGGCGGCAACCTCCTGCGACGGGAACGCGCCCCCCGCGTAGAGTGTTAAGGTTCTGCATATGCAGATGGGGTATAGTCATGGATGTCAGGGGCAGAGATGCCCCCATCGACCAGGTTGAGTGAACGAATGACGAAAGAAGCGTTTGAGGAGGAAGTGGAGCAGATGGAACCGCCGCGCAAGCGTTCGCGGGCGCGCACGGTTCTGTTGGTGTTGGCCGGGCTGTTGTTTGTGGCCCTGGCCTTTCTGGCCTTGGCCACGGCGCAGTTGGTGCGGACGGTCAATAGCACCGCCGAAGGGGCTGTGTCGGCCGTCGAACCCATCACCGACCGCGTCCGCCAGCTCTTCGTGCCGGCCACGCCCGTCATCCTGCCCGACCCGGCCACCATCGTGCGCCAGATCAACGACCTGGCCCGCCTGGAGACGGCTTCCTATGAGATGGAAAAGATCGTCACCGCCGAGTCGGAGCAAGACGGGCTGCTGGGCCTGCTCCTGGGTGAGTCGATGATCTTCGTGGCCTATGGTAAGGTCTACGCTGGCGTCGATTTCAGCCGCATGACCCCGGCCGACATCGTCGTCGTCGATCCGCAAACCGTGCGCGTCCATTTGCCGGCAGCGGAGATCTTCAACGACATCCCCGTGCTTGACAACGAGCGCTCCTACGTGGCCGACCGCGACACCGGCCTGCTGACTAACGCCGACCCGGAGTTGGAGACGCAGGTGCGCCAGGCGGCCGAGGGCGCTATCCGCGAGGCGGCCACGAGCAGCGATATCCTCGGCCGGGCCAACACCAACGCCCAAACCTATATGCGCAACCTGCTGGGTGGGCTGGGCTTCACCAATATCGAGTTCACCGACACGACCCCGCCGCCAGCCGCGCCATACCAGCAAGAGGTGCCCAAGGGCTACTACCTGCTGCCGACGGCCACGCCCGCGCCCTAACCGGCATAGCTCCAGTTGAGGTCGGGCAGCGTCAGCGAGGTGTGCGCGTCGCCCGACTTCAGCAGGAGAGCGTTGACCACCTCGCCGACGAGCAGGTCGTGGTCGCCGCCGACGTCAATGAGCTGGACGACACGGCACTCGATGACCGCCGCCGCGCCCTCCAGGACGGGGCAGCCGGTCATCGGTCCCGGCGTCCAGATGACGCCGGTCATTTTGTCCGGCTTCTTGGCGTGCGCCTTCGTCAAACTCTTGATGACCTCGCTGTCGTCCTTGTTGAAGACGTTGATGGCGAACACGCCGCCGGCGGCGATCAACTCGTGGCTGTAGGCGATCTTCGACAGACCGAAGAGCACCAGCCGCGGCTCATACGAGACCTGCGTCAGCCAGTTGCCGACCATCGCGTTGACCTCATCGCCGCGGCGCGAGGTGATGCTGTAGAAACCATAGGGGAGACGGCGCAGCGCCTCTTTGATAGGATCAGCGGTCATAGGTGCTCCTTACTTGTTGCCACCGGCGAGTATCCCAAGACTGCCGGCAACCTAGTACTATTGTAGCAGACTTGGCGGCGAAACAACTCTCTCAGCAATGACATTTCCCAGGCAAATTCCCTATCTTCGCCTCCTTGTTTTGCTATGGGGGGCCTATGCCGCCGTCTGGCTGGCACTGGAGGGCGCGCCGGGGCGCGAGCTTCTGCTGGCGGCGTGGACGGTGGGGCTGGCAGCATTGGCCGGGACGGCGCGGGCCGTTGGCGAGCGGAGGCTATCGGCCGGGCAGGTCGTGGCGTTGACGGGCGTGGTGGGGTTGGTCGCGGGCGCGGCCGTCGTGCCCGCGACGCTGGTGGCGATGGCCCTCAAGACGGGGCTGCACGCCCACGGGCCGGAGTACACGGCGGCGCAACTGGCCGCGATGTGGGCGCAATGGCCGCTGTGGCTTGTGGCCGGCGGCGTGGCCGGTGTCGGGCTGGGGCTGTTGCTGGTTGGATTGCGGCGGCCCTGAGCGCGTCAGGCGCGAGCGGTGCTGAGCGAGGCCATATTCATACGCAGTCGCCGGGTCAGCAGTTGCATGATGCCGATGCCAACGCTGGTGTAGTCTTCCAGTAACTCGAAGAACGGTTCCTGGCGCAGTTCCAGCAGAACCGTATCGCTGTTGGCCGTGGCGTCGGCCGAGCGCGGCGCGGAATCGAGCAGGGCCATTTCGCCAAACACCTCGCCCTCGCCCAGGTATTGGTACACCAGCGCGCCATCGTGGATGCGTACCTCACCGGCGGCGATGACGAACATCGATCGGCCGTCGTCGCCCTTGGCGAAGATACGTTGACCGGCCGACACCGGCACTTCCTTGAGCAGCGCCACCAGATCGGCCAGAACGGTGTCGGGCGTGCTGCTGAACAGTTCGACGCCCCGCAGGGCAAGCACTTTCTCGATCGTTGTCAGCATGGGCGGGCCTTCCTTGCTAAGGATACTGAGCACGTAGTCGGCGCACTGCGGATTGGGATCGTCCACCAGGTCAAATACCGCCGGCGGGCAGACCGGGTTGAGATGATACAGCGCCCAGGCGGCTGTCTCGCGCACGATCGGCTCGCGCGAGCACAAGCCGGTTGTTGCGGCCTCAGCCGCCGGCACGCCGCCGGCCGTGCCCAGCCAGTAGAGGGCGCAGGCCTGCACCCAGGGCGATTGTCTCCCGGCATCCGCGGCCAGGTCGCGCAGCCGGTCATCGCGGCTCATCTCCGGCTGCGGAAAATAGGTGGACAGAAGATCTAACGGAGGTGGGCATTCCAACAACGGCCGGATCCAGTTGCGCATCGGGTTGCCGATCTGTATTTCGACCATCTCACGGGCGAAGGCGCGTCCTTCGCGCGCGGCGCGATCATCGCCGGCGTGGCAGAACGTGTCCTCGATCTTCCTGATCAGGCGCGCATCGTGGCCGAAGGCCAGACAGTGGAAAACGTTACGCTGCACGCGAACCACCATGTCATCCAGCGCCACCAGGAGTAGCTCGACGGCCTGCTCAGTGCCGCCCGGTTCGGGATTGGTGGTCAGATCGGCCCTGGCACGTAGCGCCCACGTAGCCCGTGCCACTTCGTTGGCCACCAGTTCCTCCACGACCGCCGGACTAGGCGCGCGGTAGCCGCCGCGCCGCAGCGCGCGCAATACCTGAGTATGAATCTCAAAGTCCGGCACATCCAGCAGGCCGGTCAGCAGTTCATGAGCCGCATCAGCCTCGACGCGGCCGGCGGCGCGAATGAGGCGCGTCAGGCGCGCGCGGTCGGCCGGGCCTGACTGCGTCGGCTGCCGAACGGCCTGCTCAATAGCCGGCAAGGCCCCCAACCCGCCGGCCGCCAGGGCGCTCATGGCCATTTCGCGCTCGGTGGCGCTATTCAGGAGTTCGATCACCTTAGGCCAGAGACGTTGGTGCTTCAGGCGCGCCGCCGCCTGTAGACTGCGCCGGCGGACGCGCGCATCCACGTCGTCCATCAGTTGCAGGATGGGTCGGTAAAGGCTGGGTATCTCGGCGTCGTGCAACGCCTCGGCTGCCAGAAGACGCACGGCCGGGTCGGGGTCGGACATCCAGCCCCGCAACGTCTCCAGGGCGACCATCAAAGCGTCCATGTCGCCGCTGCGCAGCAGGCCGGTCATCGCGCCGACGCGCATGACCGGGTCGGCGGCCTCTAGGGACAGCCCGACGCATTCGATGACATCATTTTCGCACAGGGCGGCGATGGCTCGTTCCAGCGCACCGCGCACGGCCGGGTCCGTTTCGATGCCCCGGCACTCCAGAAGGGTCGGCAACGCCGCCCGTACATTGTTCCGTTCCAGTGCTCTAACAGCCTCTGCTCGCACAATGGCCGCGGGGTGCTCCAGCAGCGACGGCCCCAGTTCGCCCAGGGTGGCCGGCTCTGTCTGCTCCAGGAGTTGGAGCGCGTAAAGCGCTGTGCCGGCATGGGGCTGGCGCAGGCCATTGCGGATCAGTTCCAGGCTGGCGCGTTCGGTCGGCAGCTGGCTCTCGCCGCCGAGCAGTCGCTTGCGCAGGGCGCGCTGGACCTGGGCCGGATACTCGTGGGCCAGCAGCCAGCCAAACAGTGCCCAGACGGCGACGACGACCAGTAGTAGATAGGCAGCGTGGCGTGCCTGGCCACCCAGTACATCGTAGAGGAAGATGAGCAGCGCGCCAGTCAGTGCGGCGGCCACTGGGTCGATGACGCCCGAGGTCAGCGTCTGCACGCGCACCCGTTCGTCGGGCGGCAAGACCTGATAGAGCAGGCTGTAGGCGGGTGAATCGATGGCGTCGGCCACCAATAGACACATGTAGGCCACCGTCACCAGCCCAAACAGGATGAGCGGCGCAACTCCCATCCCGCTCAACAGCGCGTAGGGCGTCATCCACAGACACAGAATGAGCGGTGTGGCCACCAGGGTCGGCCGGACGCCGAAGCGCTCCAAAATCGTACCCGTCAGCAGCAATTGCAGCATCAGCCCCAGCCCGCCCTGAATGCCCGAGAAGACGCCCAGAAAGCTCGCCAGGCGATCGGCGCCGACGAGAAACCCCTCGACCTCTATGTAGAAAATGCTATCGACCAGGTATGTGCCAAAGACGTAGGCGGCAGTAATGGCGAAGATGAGCAGGACGTAGCGGCTGCGCAGCGAGGTCGGGCCTGGCCCGGCGGTCGCCTCTGCCTCGATCTCGACCTCGTCCAGCAGCGCGCTGTAGCGGCGGACCAGGCCGACGAACAGCAGCAGCCCGCCGGCATAGGCGGCGACAGCCAGGAGCAGAAGATTGGTCGTGCCGACAAGAGCCACCAGCACAGGCGCCAGCAAGCCGGCGATGAGCGTGGCAATTGAATCGCCCGAACCGAGCAGGCCGAACAGGCGCTTACCCTGTTGCAGGGTGAAGAGGCGGCCGAGCAAATTCCAGAACAGGGTGTATTGCAGCATCGCCAGCAAGGTGGCGAAGATGGGCAAGGCGAAGAATAGGGCGCGGCTGGACGTCAGGCCCAGCGCCAGCCATAGCAGCAACACACTGAGAGGGAGCAGAACAATCGCGCCGAGCGTCATCCGGCTTAGGGAGACGCGTTCACTGATGCGCAAATAGATGAAGGAGACGAAGGCGCTGGCCGCGCTGGAGACGATGTAGATGTAGGGCAGAGACCCAACGCCCAACTCGGACAAGAATAGCGCGTAGGCCACTGTGCTTGCCAGGACGTAACCGGCCGACAGCAACAGCGAAAATGAAAAGACCTGCACCACCAGGGGGCGTTCGTCTTCACGAACGTTGAAAATGCCCGAAAGCCGCGCCGACAGCGGCATTGTCAGTTCGTCCTTGTGCGCTGCGATCCGTTGGGGCGTGCGGGCCAGCACGTCCCGCTCCTGATCAGGGGAAATCACCTACAGTCTAGCAGAGTGCCCTGTAAGTGGCAAGACCAACCGGCCCAAAACGCTTGACACCGCCAGCCGCGCGTATTATCATGAACGATGTATATACAACCGCGCTGGGTTGCCTATACATCTTTCCTCGACTCGTATAGACGCGTGTGCTGCCCATGATGCCCTTGAACGGTAACGAGGGAATCGCGCTCTATGCTCAGGTGCGCGAAGCCATCCGCGAGCAAATCACCTCTGGCAAGCTGAAGCCCGGTGAACGCCTGTTGCCGGAGGAAGAATTGGCGATCCTGATGGGCGCCAGTCGCATGACCGTGCGGCGCGGCATTCTCGACCTGATCGATGAGGGCGTGCTCTACCGCCGCCGCGGCGTGGGCACGTTCATCGCCCATCGCCACATCGACCGCCATCACAATCGCCTGACCGGTTACTTTGAGTCGGCCGCGGAAGAGGGCTTCGTGCCCCGCATCGAAGTGCTCTTGCGCGAGATCACCGGGGCGACGCTGATGGTCGCCCGTGCGCTGAATCTACGCGAGGACGAACCTATCGTCCGCGTGCGGACGCTGCGCCTGGCCGATGATCAGCCGCTCGCCGTTCACGATGAGCATGTCTCCTATCGCCTCTATCCCGACATCCTGGACGCGGGCATTGAGACCCGTCAGCTCTGGGAACTGCTGAGCGAGCGCGGCGACCCGGTGCGGCGGGCGGTGCAGCGCGTCGAGGCGCGCCTGGCCGAGGACGAAATCGCCCGGCTGTTGGGCGTCGAGGAAGGCGCGCCCATTCTCTATAAGTTACGCACGGTCTACAGCGAAGACGGCCGGCCGGTGGAATTTGCCATCTGTTACAACCGCGGCGACCGCTATTCACTGACGACCACTCTCACCCGTTAAGCTAGGCCCACCTGCGCCGGCGTCGCCTGGCGCCGGCGGCGGTGGGCGCAAGGAGTTGCCACTATGTCCGTCGCCACGCTGCCGGAGATCATGGATCCGGCGTTCAAGCAACGCTATGGCGTCGCCGCTTTCAATGCCGTCGATGATCTCACGACTGACGCGCTGATTAAGGCCGCGGAGAAGTCGCGCTCGCCGCTGATCATCCAGATTTCGGTCAAGACCGTGCAATATTGGGGCGCGCCGGTCGTCATGGACATCTTCACCCACATGGCCGGCCGCGCGTCCGTTCCCGTGACGCTGCATCTGGATCACTGCCCTGACCCGGAATTTGCCAAGGAGTGCCTCCGCCTGGGCTGGAACTCCGTTCTCTTCGACGGCTCGGCGCTGAATTACGACGAGAACTTTCGCATCACGCGCGAGATCGCCGACTTCGCCGCCGGCTACGGCGCGCACGTCGAGGGCGAGGTCGTGCCCATGACCGGCGTCGAAGACGACATCGGCAGCGACGAGGAGGCCGCGCCCGTGCCGTTCGAGAAAGACCTGGAGTTCATCCGCGAGTCGGGCATCTATTGCTATGCGCCGGCCATCGGCACCGCCCACGGCTTCTATAAGAACACGCCCAGGATTCGCTATGAGCACATGGAGAAGCTCGTCAACGCGACCCACATGCCGATGGTGCTCCACGGCGGCAGCGGCCTGGATGACGAGGTCTTCCACCGGCTGATCGCCCTCGGCGCGGCGAAGGTCAACATCTCCACCGATCTCAAGAAGACCTACGCCGACGGCTTCCGCAAGTACCTGGAGGCCAGGCCGACGGAATACAACCCGCTGAAGCTCATCGGCGCGGTGCGCGACGACGTCATCGCCATGGCCCGGCACTACTTCCGGCTTTTCGGCAGCGAGGGCAAAGCATGACGCGGGCGCTTCTCTTCGACTGTGACGGCGTTCTGGCCGATACCGAGAGCGACGGCCATCTGGTCGCCTTCAACCGTATGTGGCGCGAGCAGGGCATCAATTACCAGTGGAGCCTGGAGCAATACGCCGAGAAGGTCAAGATCGGCGGCGGCAAGGAGCGCATGGCCAGCCTCGGCCGCGACGCCGACTTCCGGGCCGTCTACGACGTACCCGCCGATGACGAGGAATGGTGGCGCGTCGTCGCCGGCTGGCACAAGCGCAAGAGCGACATCTACAAGGAACTGATCGCCGCGGGGGCCTTGCCCGGTCGTCCCGGCGTCAAGCGCCTGGCCGACGAGGCCCACGCCGCCGGCTGGCAACTGGCCGTCTGCTCAACGTCATCGCTGTCGTCGGTGCAGGCTGTGGTCGATCACGTGATGGGCGCGGGCACCGCGGGCGCGGAAACTGCCGCCAAGTTCGCCGGCATCTTCGCCGGCGATATGGCCAGGGCCAAGAAGCCCGATCCGGCCGTCTACCTGTTGGCCCTCAACGAGTTGGGCCTGGAGCCGGCCGACTGCATCGTCGTCGAGGATTCGCGCAATGGCCTGCTGGCGGCGACGGCCGCGCGACTGGCCTGTGTCGTCACCGTCAACCCATTCACGCAGAACGAAGATTTCAGCGAGGCGGCGCTGGTGGTATCGAGCCTGGGCGACCCCGGCGGCGAGCAGACCGTCGTCCTGGCCAATCGCACCGCCGCCCGACCACAGGGGTACGTGACAGTCAGCGACCTGGAGATGGTCCTGGCGGCGCGGGCCTTCTGAACATCGCAATGATCGATCTAGCACAGAGGAGGCGCGCTTGAAGAACCCTTAACTGATAGCTCCCACACATTGCTGGCCAAGTAACGCAGGACGTGGCGGCGGGCCTAACACTGCCGTGCCGCGCAAGCCACCTCTCGCACGCCGAGGAGGAAGTATGTCGGATTCTACTCTTGCTGTTACCGAGCGCGTTGTGCGCACTATTGCCGATGTGGCCCTGGAAAACGAGTTCTACTTCGCCGAGTTGGATGGCGTTGTAGGTGATGGCGACTTCGGTCTCTCGCTGGCGAATGGCTTCCGCAAGCTGATGGACGAGTGGGACACCCTCGATCGCAGTTCGCCGGGCACCTTCCTGAAGAAAGTCTCCATGATCATCACCAGTCGCGTGGGCGGCGTCTCCGGAGCGATCTGGGGCACCGGGTTCATGCGTGCTGGTTTCGCCGCGGGCGACAAGGCCGAACTGACGGCCGATGACGTCATCGCCATGCTGCGGGCGGCCGAGGAGGGCATGAAGAAGCGCGGCCAATCCGATGTGGGCGACAAGACTCTTCTGGACGGGTTCATCCCCGCGGTCGACGAACTGGAACGTGTGCTGAAGAGCGGCGGCAGCACCCAGGAGGCGCTCGATGCCGCCGCCGTCAAGGCCCGCGAACAGACGGAGGTCATCAAGCCCTGGATCGCCAAACGCGGCCGGGCCGCCTATACGGGCGAGCGCAGCATGGACACATACGATGCGGGGTCTATCGCTGTCGCCGTAATGGCCGAGACAATTGCCGCGTCGTGGCCGGAAATCTCAAACCCATAGCCCAAGGAGTAGTTGACATGAAAAAGCTGATGAATGACCCCAAGCAGTTCGTTCCCGAAATGATGAAGGGTATCGAGCTGGCCAACCCGGGCACGATCAAGTATGTGCCGGAGTATAACCTGGTGATGCGCGCCGACGCGCCCAACCCGAACAAGGTCTCCATCGTCCAAGGCTCCGGCTCCGGCCATGAGCCGGCGCACATCATGGTCGTTGGCAAGGGTATGCTCGATGGCGCGTGCCCGGGCGACGTCTTCTCCGCGCCGCCGATGGACTACGTCGTCGAGTCGTCGAAGATCCTGAACTCGCCCAAGGGCATCCTCCACATCGTCAACAACTACAGCGGCGACCGCATGTCGTTCGAGATGGCCACGGAGATGCTGGACATGGAGGGCGTTACCGTCAAGACTATTTTCGTCGATGACGACGTGGCCGTGCAGAACAGCACCTGGACTGTCGGCCGCCGCGGCGTGGCCGGCAACTTCTTCGTCATCAAGGCCGTCGGCGCGGCGGCCGAGGCCGGCGCGTCGCTCGATGAACTGGTCGAACTGGGCAAGAAGGTCAACTCGCGCTTGCGCTCGATGGGCATGGCCCTGACCGGCTGCACGCCGCCGGCCAAGGGCAAGCCGATCTTCACCCTCGAAGAGGACGAGATCGAGATGGGCGTCGGCATCCACGGCGAGCCTGGCCGGGCGCGGAAGAAGCTGGCCAGCGCCAACGAGATCGCCGACGAGATGCTGGAAGCCATCCTGACCGACCGCAAGCCCATCCCCGGCGGCGACGACCGCGAAGAGCCGATCTTCCACGAGGGCGATGAGGTGGCGCTGATGATCAACGGCCTGGGCGGCACGCCCATCTCCGAGCTGTACATCGTCTATGGCCACGTTCACGAGGAGTTGGAGAAACGCGGCATCAAGATCTGGCGCAGCTATGTCGGCGAGTACTGCACCTCGCTGGAGATGGCCGGCATGTCGATCACGCTGTGCAAGGTGGATGACCAGTTGAAGGAGCTGTTCACGGCCCCGGCGGAGATTCCGATTCGCGTCTTCTAGCATTGGTCGCGGGCCTTTCTGTTGGGCTGCGCCCGATGGGAACCGAACCACGGCCACCTTGGTGAGCAGGGTAAGGGGTGGATGGGTCTTCACTCAGACCCATACCCACCCCTTACCAACCCATCAGGTATTCGGGCAGGCTGCGCCCCTGGTCAGACCCGACTGTCGGGCGCGCCCTCCCAGGGATGGTGAACCCTATGATTCAGAGCGTCATCGAGCGGCTGGTGGAGGCCAACCCAAGCCTGGAGATCTGGTGGGACTCCTCGCCGCTCGTCTACAACAAGTGGAAAGCGGACATGCTGGCGCGCATCCCCGCGGCCCGGCGGCCCCTTCTGGAAGAGCAGCTAGTGCGCATGTTCGACGTAGGCGACCCGGCCGCGGGCCTGGTGCGCGGCTGCACGACCAACCCGCCGCTGGCCTATGAGGCGGTCAGGGCCGATCCCGACTTCTGGAACGAATGGATTGCCGACGCAATCCACGACCACCCTGACCTCGACGCCAAGGAGATCGCCTGGCTGACTTATGAGGAGACGGTGCGCCGCGGGGCGCAGATCATGCTGCCCATCTGGGAAGCCAGCGGCGGCCGCTACGGTTACATCTCCGGGCAGGTGGACCCGCGCCTGTTCACCGAGATCGACGTCATGGTCGCCGCGGCCGAGGAACTCCATAGCCTCAGCCCCAACGTGATGATCAAGGTTCCAGCCAGCGCGGAGGGCATCAGCGTTCTACGCATCCTGGCCGCCAAGGGCATCGGCACCAACACGACGACCTGCTTCACGCTGCCGCAAATCCTGGCCTCGGCCGAGGCGACGCGCGAGGGCGTGGCCCTCAAGCAGCGGGGCAACTACTTCGACTCGGAAACCGTCGATCTCCATCGCTGGCGCGCGGTCATCACGATGATGGTCGGCCGCCTGACGGAGAACCCGGCCCTGGACGTGCAGGCCGCGCGCAAGGGCATCCAATTGAGTTGGGAGGACAAGCACTGGTTCGGCATCGCCGTGTTCCAGCGCGCCTACCGCATCCTGCGCGATGAGGCCTTTCCCAGCAAGCTACTGGCCTGCTCGCTGCGCCAGGGACCATACGTCGCCGGGCGGCAGCACTTCTGGGATGTGGAGTACCTGGCCGGCGACGTGGTCTACACCTGCCCGCCCTATGTCCTGGGGCCGCTCTTCGAGGTCTGCGACGACCTCACCTTCGAGAGCGACGCGCTGGACAAGGTGCAGGTGCCGCCGCGGGTGATGGACAAGCTGCTGCAGATCCCCTACGTCGTTCAGGCGTATGACCCCAACGGGATGTGGCTGGAGCAGTTCAACGCCCACCCGGCGACGGTGGCGACGATCAAGAGCTTTTCCAAGGCGATGGATGGCCTGGAGGAGTACGTCGTCAAGCAGATGGCCTCCTTCGGCAAGCGGGAATTAGTGCCCGCTTAGGGCGTTGCCGCGGAAGCCGGGCGACGGCTTCGCCGCTCAGCAAATCCGCGGCAACATCTCCCCGGCCAGCATATCGACCACGCGCGTGCTGCCGATGGCCGTGCGCAGTAGGACGCGGCCGGCCGGCGTGGCCTGCACGTGGCCGATAATGACCGCCTCTTCGCCGTAGCGCGTCGCCCGCATGGCCGCCAGCACCGCCGGCGCGTCGGCCGCGGCGACGATGGCCAGCAGCTTGCCCTCGTTGGCCACGTAGAGCGGGTCGAAGCCCAGCATCTCACAGGCAGCGACGACCGGCGGCCGCACGGGGATGGCCCGCTCGTCGAGGATGATGGCCGTGCCCGATTGCCGGGCGATCTCGTTCAGCGTCGTGGCCACGCCGCCGCGGGTGGGGTCGCGCAGGACGTGGACGCCTTCGCCGGCGGCTAGGAGCGCGGCGACGAGGTGGTTGAGCGGAGCCACGTCGCTGACCACGTCGGCGTCGAAGCCCAGGTCGCCGCGGGCGCTGAGTACGGCGATGCCGTGGTCGCCGATGGGGCCGGAGAGCAAGACGACATCCCCCGGCCGCGCCGCCGCGCCGCCGATGGCCCGACCGGCCGGCAACTCGCCCACGCCGGCGGTGTTGATGTACAGCCCGTCGGCCTTGCCGCGCTGGACGACCTTGGTGTCGCCGGCGACGATCTGCACCCCGGCCTCGGCCGCCGCGGCCTGCATCGACAGCACCACCTCGGCCAGCACGGCCACGTCCAGCCCCTCTTCGAGGATGAACCCGGCGGTCAGATAGCGCGGCGTCGCCCCCATCATGGCCAGGTCGTTGACCGTGCCGCAGACGGCCAGCCGGCCGATGTCGCCGCCGGGGAAGAACAGCGGCCAGACGACGTGGGAGTCGGTGCTGATGGCCAGGCGGGCGGCGTCGATGGCCACGACGCCGGCGTCGTCGCCCGCGCGCAGGGCGGGGTTGTCGAACGGCGTCTGGAAGAGGCGGCCGATCAGTTCGTGGCTCATGCGTCCGCCGCTGCCGTGGCCCAGGACGATCTTCTCGTCGTGGCGCAACGGAATTGGGCAGACGGGGCCTTCTAGGTCTACTGGTGAGTTGGTCATAGCAAGTAGGAATTAGGAATTACGAATTAGGAATCGAAGAGCAAAGCCTGTTGGCCAATTCCTAAATCCTAATTCCTAATTCGTCATTCTCCAGGTGTCGCCCGTAGCGGTGGTAGGCCGCGCAAGCGCCTTCGGATGAAACCATCGTCGCCCCCAGCGGCGTCTCCGGCGTACACTGGACGCCGAAAGCGGGGCAGTCGTGGGGCTTCTTCAGCCCTTGCAGGATTTGCCCGGCGATGCACAGCGGCGACTCCTGCGGCCGGATGTCGCCCACGTCCCAGCGGCGCTCGGCGTCGAAGTCGGCGTACTCGGCCCGCAGCCCCCAGCCGCTGGCCGGAATGAGGCCGATGCCGCGCCACTGCCGGTCGCGCACCTCGAAGACCTGCTCGATGACCCGCTGGGCGGGAATGTTGCCAGCGAAGGTGACGGCCCGGCCGTAAGCGTTCTCGACGTCGTGCCGCCCCGCCTCCAGCTGTCGCACGGTGGCCAGGATGCCCTGGGCCACGTCCAGCGGCTCGAAGCCGGTGACGACGATGGGCACGCGGTACTGCGCGGCGATGGGCGGGTACTCCCAATAGCCCATGACGGCGCAGACGTGCCCCGCGGCCAGGAAGCCCTGCACGCGGTTCTGTGACGAGCCGAGGATGGCGTGCATGGCCGGCGGCACGCAGACGTGGGAGACGAGGACGCTGTAGTTCCTCAGCCCCAGCGCCCGCGCCTGGACGACGCTCATGGCGTTGGCCGGGGCGGTCGTCTCGAAGCCGATGGCGAAGAAGACGACCTCCTTGTCCGGGTTGGCCTGGGCGATCTTGACCGCGTCGAGGGGCGAGTAGACGACGCGCACGTCGCCGCCGGTGGCGCGAACGGAGAAGAGATCGCGCCCGCTGCCGGGCACGCGCAGCATGTCGCCGTAGGAGGTGAAGATGACGTTCGGCCGCGCGGCAATGGCGAGCGCTTTGTCGATTAGCTCCAGCGGCGTGACGCAGACAGGGCAGCCGGGGCCGTGGACAAGCTCGATCTCCGGCGGCAGCAGTTGGTCGATGCCGTGGCGGACGATGGCGTGGGTCTGGCCGCCGCAGATCTCCATGATCACCCACGGGCGAGGCGACTTGTGTCGCCTGACGACGCGGCCGATCTCGCGCAGGGTCGCGCCGACAAGTTCGGCGTCGCGGTATTCGCTGACGTACTTCATGGTCTGCTCCGGGGGGCGGCGAGCCTAAGCCGGCGCATCTGGCCCCAGCTCCTCTTCGAGGTTGGCGATCTCGCGCAACGTGTCCAGTGTCGCCTGGGCCTCTGCCTCGCTCAGCCGGCTGATGGCAAAGCCGACGTGGATGACCGTGTAGTCGCCCACGGCCGCTTCGGGCACGTAAGCCAGGCACGCCTCGCGGACTGTACCGCCGAAGTCGATGCGGCCCATTCGCAGGCCGTCGGATTCGTAGATGTCGATGATTTTACCGGGGACGCCGAGACACATGGTGCTCCTTGGTCAGTGGTCAGTAGGTCAGTGATCAGTAGGTCAGTAGGTCAGTAGACAGTAGGCCAGTAGACAGTAGATCAGTGGTCAGTGAACAGTAGACAGTAGGCCAGTGGTCAGTGTTCACTCGTCGTGCGTCAATGGCCCCGCTGGCCACTGGCCACTGTACACTGGTCACTGTACACTGCCCACGACTGCCTATCATCCTTCATCCCTCATCCTTCATCCTTATAGCCGTGGCTACGGCCGCCTGGCCGAGGGCGAGGCCGCCGTCGTTGGGCGGGACGAGCCGGTGGGTATAGACGGTGAAGCCGTCGGCGGCCAGCAGGGCCAGCGTTGCCCGCAGCAGGGTCATGTTCTGCCACACGCCGCCGCTGAGCACGATGGCGTCGAGGCCGTGGGCGGCGCGGAGGCGGCGGCAAACGTCGCGGGTCATGTGGGCGACACCGTTGTGGAAGCGGGCGGCCAGGCGCGGTAGGGGCAGCCCGGCGCGGCGGTCGGCCAGCAAGGCGGCCCAGAGCGGCGCGGGGTCGATGAGGTCATTCGCATAGTCGAACGGATAAGCGGCCGTCTCCTCGCCGTCACATGCGGCCTCGAACTCGATAGCTGCCTGCGCCTCGTAGGTCACGGTCTGGCGCACGCCGGCCAATGCCGCCGCGGCGTCGAACAGGCGGCCCATACTCGATGTCGGCGGGCTGTTGATGCCGCGGGCGATCTGTTGCGCCAGCGTGGCGGGAGCGTCGGGCCGCGTGGCGCGCGCATGGGCCACGGGCGGCAGGTCGTCATCCCAGGGCAGGCCGGTCGTGGCCAGCCAGGCCACGCCGCAGGCCGAAACCATGATCTTCACCTACGAAGCCAGCTTCGCCGACGGCAGCACCAACCGGGCGCCGGTCTTCATCAACTTCGTCGAAGAGGACGAGCCCGCGGGCGAGACCGAGTCGAAGG
>JAIBAS010000193.1 GCA_019695075.1 Promineifilum sp.
TCATCAACAACTTCGTGATCGGCCTCGTTCGCAAGCTGGGTTATCACAATCTCGCCGCAGCCCGGCGCATCTTCAACGCCCGCATCGCCGCCCAATTGCCCTATTGACCGACTACTGAAAAGCCCTGTGAGTAGGACGCGCGGCGACTTGGGAAACGCCCGCCTTCTCGCCCGGCGGGCCGTGGGCACGGATGCCGTGGGCACGGATGCCGTGGGCACGGATGCCGTGGGCACGGATGCCGTGGGCACGGATGCCGTGGGCACGGATGCCGTGGGTGTCGTTCGCTAGTCCAGGAGCTTGACCCAACTGTACTTTTGGCTCGCGGCCCGGGTCAGTTTGGCATTCCGCGTCCACAATTCGCACTGCAGTTGGTCGGCCAGCGCCAGGTAATAAGCGTCATACGTTGCGCCGAGAGACAATTCCTGGGCTATTTGGAAAGCCCTGGTGTGAAGCTCTAGGTCAGTATAGAGCTGGACAGGTAATGCCAGCATAACGCGAACCAACTCACTCGTTGTTCCCAGCGTCAATTGACCTTTCTTGACTTTCTGGAA
The DNA here is from genome assembly GCA_019695075.1 of Promineifilum sp. GTDB lineage: Bacteria > Chloroflexota > Anaerolineae > Promineifilales > Promineifilaceae > Promineifilum. The sequence continues at coordinate 552 of JAIBAS010000193.1, forward strand.
CAACGCATTTGTGGCTTCATAGCGAAGAAGCGCGGGCGCAACCAACTGCGTGTCGGCCTCACCCCAACTCTCCCATAGGGTGTGCAATTGGAGATCTTCCGGCCGGATAAGATGATCAATGACAATACTGGCGTCAACGCAGACGATCAAGCTGTTCATCACGTTCCGCCCTCATTTGCTGAATGAGTTCCACCGAGGAAGGCAATTGACGGTCGCCCAACTCTACTCGCAGGCGCTCATGGACGCGGCGCAAGTCGGCCTCCCATTGCTTTAGGGAGGACTCCTCCCCTTTCAGGTTTCTGTAGTTCTCAATGGAGAGAATGGCGACGCGAGGTACGCCATCCCGTTCCACAATCACCGTCTCATCGTTCTCGGCCACCCGTTGCATCAGTTGGCCGAACCTGACCCGCGCTTCCGTCGCGCTAATCACCCTTTCCATGCTCATCACCTCACCCATTGATCGATCAATCAATCAATCGATTATAGCTGTCAGCGCGCCCAGGGTCAATCAGGTTCCCGTGCTGCCATAGTGCCGCAGCCCAAACCGCCACACCGCCAGCGCCACTGCCAGCAACACCGCCGCCACCAGCGGCGCGCCATACGCTTGCCACAGCGGTGTCTCCAGCCCCATCAGCCGCGTCGCCGGAAAGTAGGACGCGAAGCCGAACGGGATAGCCCAGGTCAGCAGCAGGCCGATGGCCCGCGGGTAGATGCTCAGCGGGTACTTGGCGAACTCGTGCATCTCGAAGACGACGCGCGTCACCGGCACGGAGTCCATGATCCAGAAGGCGCTGACACAGGTCATCAGGTTAAGGGCGATGAAGATGACGCCGCCACTGAGAACCATGACGGCGAAGTAAACGATGACTCCCGGCGTCCAGACGATGCCCAGCCGCGCGGCGGCGATGGCCACCAGCACGCCGCCGACAAGGAAATTGCCGATGCCGTCGTGGCAGAAGCGGTCGGCCAGCAGGTGAAAGAGGGGATCGACCGGCCGCACCATGAAGCGGTCGAACGCGCCGGTGCGGACATAGTCGCGGCCCAACGTCCACAAGTTATCGGCGAACATGTGGTTGATGGATTTGGACAGGGTAATCAGCCCGTAGATGAGCAGGACTTGCGGCAGCGTCCAACCGTTGAGGTCGGGTATCTGGCTCATGATGACCCACACCGTCAGCAGCCCCGCGCCCTGGATCATGATCGTCGACGTTGCGCCGATCAGGAAGTTCATCCGGTATTCCATCAGAATCTTGATGCGGTTCTTCAGGAAGAGCCAGTAGAGACTGGGGTAGTTCAAGAGCGCCATCGCTTAACCTCCCTGCACCGTGACCACACGCAACGCCCGCCCAAAGACCAGCCGCGAGGCCACCAGGAACACAACCAGGTAACCAAGCTGAATAAGCCAGATGCGCGGCATGGCGCTGACCGGGTTGATGCCGGCCAGGATTGACACCGGCAGATAGAGCGCCTGCGAAAAGGGCAGCACGCTGGCGATGGTGCGCAGCCAGTCGGGCATCATGTCCAGGGGAATCAGCGCGCCGCTGAAGAACAGACCGAAGCCGTAGCGCAGGACGCTTAGCCCCCAGATTTCCGTGCTATAGAAGCCCACGCAACCGATGATCCAATCGAAGCAGAACATGACCGCGTTGCCGAGAAGCAGAGCGACAAGGAACGCCAGCCAGACCAGCGGATCGTTGGGCAGCGACAGGCCGTAGGCCAGCCAGGCGAACAAGGCAATAGGAATACTCAGCAATGTATTCAGTCCCATGTTCGCCAGGTTGATCACGTAGTAGGTGGCCTGCATGTCGAGCGGGCGCAGCAAGGTGATGCCGATGCGGCCGTCGCGCATCATTTCGCCGATCTCGTAGAGAACGTCAGTGTTCTGGCCGGCGCGAAAGATCATTCCCAGCAGCAGGTAGTTGATTGTCGTGTCCAGGTCTAACCCGCCGACCGTCGCCGTGTTGCTGAATACAGCCCGCCAGAAGGCCACCAGGATGACGACAGCAATGATCTGGACAAACCAGCTCATCCATACCCAGATGCTATAAGCCATGAACATCTTGGGGACGGTGGCGACGATGGCGCCGTAGGCGCGCAGATCGCGTTTGAGTGTCGAAATCATCATCATTCCTTGGCGGGCGATTTGGCAAATCGCCCTACGCCGTCTCCTTTAGCCCACCCTGGTAAATCTGCTTGACTACCATCGACAAGTCCGGCTCCTTGAGCGACAGGTCGATGACCTCGATCTGGCTCATGATGCTGGCGCTGACGCGGCTGGCCGAGGTCTGCGTGCGGTCGAAGCGCAGCGACAGCGTTCGCCCGCCCTTCTCCAGCACGTCGGCCCCGGTGGGCACGTCCAGGCCGTTCAGGTCGGCGGCCGTCTCGAAGGTGATCTCGCGGTACTTGCCGAAGCGCTGCTTGATCGTCTCCAGCGAGCCGTCGTAGATGAGCACGCCGTTGTCGATAATCAGCACGCGCCGGCACAACTCCTCGATGTCGCCCAGGTCGTGGGTCGTCAGCACGACGGTCGTGCCCTTTTCCTGATTGATGCGCTTGATGAAGGCGCGGATGCGCTCCTTCACCAGCAGGTCAAGGCCAATGGTCGGCTCGTCGAGGTAGACGATGCGCGGCTCGTGGATGAGCGTCGCCGCCAGTTCGGCGCGCATCTTCTGGCCCAGAGACATGTTGCGGATGGGGATGGGCAATAGCTCTTTCAGTTCCAGCGTCTCGCTGAACTCACTGATGAGCCGCTGGAAGCGAGCGTCATCGACCTCGTAGATGCGGCCGACCATCGTCAGCGACTCGCGCAGGGCCAGGTCCCACCACAGTTGCGAGCGCTGGCCGAAGACGACGCCGATATCGCGGGCGTTGGCGACGCGCTCGCGGTGTGGGTCGCGGCCGAGGACGCGTACCTGCCCGCCCGTGGGCACGAGGATGCCGGTCAGCATCTTGATCGTCGTCGACTTGCCCGCGCCGTTGACGCCGATGTAGCCGACGATCTCGCCCGGCTCGATGGCGAAGCTGACATCCTTGACGGCCGTCTTGGACGTATGGCGCGGCCGGAACAGCGCTTTCACCGCGCCACGGACGCCGGGGTCTTTGTCGGGAATATGATAGACCTTGGTCAGGTTGACAGCTTCAATCATCGGGCACCTCAGACGCGAAAACAGAACGGGCGGATGCGGGGCAACAAATAGTATAACCAGAACCGCGCCCGGCACTGTAAAGGAAGCTACACTTCAGCAGCCAACACTCCCCACAGGCCAAACCGGCCAAAGAAAGTGCCTTACCACACAGAAGCTACAACCCGTGCCCTTCTTTCCTCCCCTGCTCCCCCGCCCCCCTGCTCCCCCGCCTCGACTCCCCCGCTCGCCCTAATACGCCAACAACCACTCCATCCGCTCTCGAATCTCCCCCACGCGCGGGATCATGCCGTCCATCAGGCCGGTATTGAACGGCACGGGCACCGACGGTGCGGCCAACCGTTGCACCGGCGCATCTAGGTCACCGAACGCTTCATCGGCGACGACGGCGGCGATCTCCGCGCCAAAGCCGGCCAGTTGGAAGTCCTCATGGACGATCAGGCAGCGCGATGTCTTGCGGACGGAAGCCAGCACCGCCTCGCGGTCCCAGGGCATGATCGTGCGCAGGTCGATGATGTCGATGCTCGCGCCCGTCCCGGCCGCGGCCGCCTCGCAGCGCTCGACCATTGCCCCCCAGGTCACGACCGTCAGCCGGTCGCCGGCCAGCACGCGCCGGGCGCGGCCGAAGGGCAACACGTAGTCATCGCCGGGGTAGGCGCGGCGGGCCGAGGGCGCGTCAAGCATGGCCCGGTGCTCGAAGAACATCACCGGATCGCTGCCGCGCAGCGCCGCCCGCAGCAGCCCAACGGCATCCTCGGCGTTGGACGGGTAAGCCACCTGCCAGCCAACAGCGTGGGCGAACGCGGCTTCGTCGGTGACGCTGTGCCACGGGTCGCCGATGCGCCGGAAGCCGCCGGGCATGCGCACCACCAGCGGCGCGGCAAAGCGCCCGGCCGTCCGCCAGCGCAGCGAGCCGATGTTGTGGAGCTGCTCCGTGGCCGGGTCGGCGTACTTGCGGAACTGAATCTCCGGCACGGGCACCAGCCCGGCCAAAGCCAGGCCCGCCGCCCGCCCGATGATACCCTCCTCCGACAGGCTGGTGTCGAAGACGCGCGCCGCGCCGTGCTTGTGCTGCAAGCCCAGCGTGGCCGCGTGGACGCCCCCTTTCAGACCCACATCCTCGCCAAAGAGCAGCAGCCGCGAGTTGGCAACCAGTTCAGCGTCCAGCGTGCGGCGAATAGCCTCAACCATCGTCAGGCGGCGCGGGTCGGGCGGCCGAGGTTGGTCGCTGCCCGTGGGGAGTTCGATGTCCTCGGCGGCCAGCCCGCCAACTTCCGGCCGCGGCGAGCCGAGCGACCAGACCCGGCCGGCGACGCGCGCCGGGTCGGGCTGGGGCGTGGCCGCGGCGGCGTCGCGGGCGGCGGCTACCTGGGCGGCGGCGGCGCTCGCCAGCCCTTGCCACGCCCGCGCGTCCATGAGGGCCGGCACGAGGGCGGCGCGCAGAGCGGGGATGGGGTCGCGCGCCCACTCATCATCGCGCTCGTCCTCGGTCTTATAGGCCTGGTTATCGACGCTGGAGTGGCCGGACAGGCGCGGCAC
>JAIBAS010000048.1 GCA_019695075.1 Promineifilum sp.
CGGCCACGGGCGACGCCGGCCGCAGCCGCGCCAGCCGCTTGGCCAGCTTGCCGCGGCTCTCCATGCGGGCGATGATCTCCTGCCCGGTGTAGCAGCCCTTGTGAAAGGACACGTCATCCCACAGCCCCGCCTCCAGCGGGATGTAGTCGAGCGTCAACTCGCGGCCGAAGCGCGGCTGCCCGGCCTCGATGCGCAGGTAGTCGTAGGTCGCCTCGTCGATAGCCGACAACCCATCCATCAGGGCTAGGATGTGGTGAAGGCTGGCCACCGTATCGGCCGGCGTCAGGATGATATAGCCGTCGCCGCCGAGCGGGTCGGCGCGGTGGAGGCTATAGAGCGCGGGCGTGAACGCCGTTTCGGCCGTGATGGGCGTCTGGAAGGAGATGATGTTTGGGGCGCGCGGGCCGGGAGAAGCCCAGTGATGCAGCGGTAGCTCCTTGCCCTCATCGAGGCCGAGCGCGACGATATACTTGCGGGCCTGCGGGCCGTAGATGCCCAGGATGGCCATCGCCGTGCTCAGGTCTTGCACCTGCACGTCATCGTTGAAGAAGATGTTGCGGCGCAGGTAGCGCGTCAGCGCCTCGGCGTGGCCGTCGCCGGCCAGCAGCCAGGTGTGATCGGCGTCGGCATAGAGGATGACCCGGTCGATGATGCGGCCGATGTCGGTCGTCAGCACCGTCGCCGCGCCCTCGCCCGGCTTCAGGTCTTTAACCGCCTGCGTGGACATACGGTGGAGCAAGTCGAGGCGCGTTTTGCCGGTTAGCCTCAGCAGCCCGCGCGCGCCGTGGTCGACCAGCACGGCCGCCTCGTGGGCGGCGCGATAACCCACGTCCGGCCGTTCCGGCGACGGGAAACTAGCCGAAGTCATCGTCGTCATCCTCCGGGAAGGTCATGTTGGCGTCGCCATTCGTGCCCGGCAGCCCCAGCGCGCCCGTGCCCAGGCCGATGTCGCTCAGGGGGATGACCGCCGGCGGCTCGGCGTCTTCCCAGCGGTCGGCGAAGGCGGTCAGGAAGGGCAGGTAGCGGGCCTCGTGCTGGTAAGTGGCGCGGCCGATGAGGCGGCCGAGCGATTCGCCGGCCAGGGCATTATAATGGCGCGGGTTGGTCAGCGCCCGCTCCGACAGGCGGCTGAGGCCGTCCTCCAGGTGCAGCCGCGACGACTGGAAATCGTCGAAGATGGCGTCCAGTGTGCGCCCCTGGGCGTCCTGATAGCGCTGGGCGTTGTAGATGTCGGGGTTGCGCAGGGCAGCCAACAGCCGCTCCGGCGGCTTGCCGCTCTGTAGTTGCATCAGGGCGGTGACGATCTCGGCGTCCCAGGCGGTCAGGATGCTGAGCAGGTCGGCGATGGCCCAGCGGCCGATGACGCCGGGCTGTGTCAGCGCCTCGTCGGGCAGCGTCTCCAGGGCTATCAGCGTCCTTTCGCGGGCGGCGTCCAGTTGGTCGAGCAGGTCTTCAAGTGCGGACATTGGTTCTATTATAGCTCTTCTACAAACAAAAAGCGCCGCGACGGTTGCCCGACGCGGCGCTTTTCTACCCACCCTTTTTCCTGAGTTGCTCAACGGGAGGAGGAAGGGATCATGGCGGCGGGCACAGGGGCTTCGGCGGGCGCCTCCACCACTTCTCCATGATCAATCACATTGAGATACCGGACACCGAATGTGACCGCCAGCAGGCCGTAGGCAATCACCCCGGTTGCTGTCAGGATCTCAATAAGTGATGGCGTGTAATCGGTGAACAGCGGCACGTCGCTGCCGGGCACCTGCCCGAAGACGACCAACTGTCCGACAAGATTGGTATTCCAGCGGTAGACGACGACGCCCAGGGCCACGAAGGCCAACGCCAGGATGCGCGCGCGCTCGTTGCGCCGGAAGGAACCGACAAGCAGCAGCACCGCGGGCACAACCATGCCCAGCAGAATCTCCAGCCCCCAGAAGTTAAACGCCAGCCGGCCGCGCGTCAGGATGTAGAGCGCCTCCGACTTGGCCGGCTCATAGTCCACCGGCATCGACATCAGGTCCCACCAGCGCACGACCAGCAGGAAGAGCACCGCCCAGCCGACGGTGTAGGCCAGCTTGTCGAGGGCGGCCTTGTTGATGCGCGCCCGCGGCGTCAGGTGCGGTGCGAGGAGCGAGATGCACGTCACCAGGGCGATGCCGCCGACGATGGCCGAGATGTAGAAGGCCAGAGCCATCGGAATCGGGCGCGACCAGATCGGCCGGGCGATGAGGTTGCCATAGGTCAGGCCCAGCGACGACTGGTGCAGCGTCGAGAGGCACAGGCCGATGACTGCCAGGTAGGGCGTCAGGGCGTGGAGCGAGCCGAGGCGGTGGGAAAGGCGCGGGAAGCGCTGCTCAACCGGCTCCCAATGGCCGATGATGGGCGCAACCTCCATCAGCAGGACGGTGAAGTACAGACCGACGCACATCGTCACTTCCCACAGCGGCGAGTGGATGTTCCAGAAGACGAAGCCATGCCAGAAGCGGTCGGGCCGGCCGATGTCGAGCAGGAGCATCATCATGGCGATGCTGTAACAGACGAAGCCGACGTAGACGGCCGTCTTGGCCACGGGGATCAGCTCCTTGCGGCGCAATATATAGGCGATGGCCGAGATGCTGAACGCGCCCGCCGCCAGAGCGATGGAGGACAGGTCGATGGAGATCCACAGCCCCCACGGCACGAGGTCGGTCAGGTTGGTCACGTGCAGGCCCTCGATGAAGACGACCAGCGCCGCGGCGACGCCGATGGCCATCAGCACGCTCAGGCCGAGCATGAAGCGGATGACCGGCTGGCGCAGGGCCGGCAAGACCGTGTTGCGGACGAAGGCCTTGATGGCGGTGATTTGGGTCACGACTCGCTGACCTCCGTTGGGGTAGCGGGCAGGTAATAGACGCGCGGCCCGGTGCCCAGCTCCTCGCGCAGGCGGTAGGCGTCGGGGCGCTGCCGCAGGGCGATGCTGACCATCGACTCCGGGTCATTGAGGTCGCCAAAGGTGCGCGCGCCATAGACACAGGCGACGACGCAGGCCGGCGTGGCGTCGGGGTCGCGGCCGGGCGTCAGGCCGGCGGCCAGGCCGCGGTCGATGCGCTGGACGCAGAAGGAGCACTTCTCGACGACGCCGCGCGGCCGGCGGGGCACTTCGGGGTGGCCGGCGGCGGGCACGTCGGGGTTGGGGCCGGTGAAGGCCTCCCAGTTGAAGTGGCGCACGCCATAGGGGCACGACAGCTGACAGTAGCGGCAGCCGATGCAGCGGTCGTAGTCCATCATCACCAGGCCGTCGTAGCGGTGGTAGGTCGCGCCAACGGGGCAGATTTCGACGCAGGGCGCGTCCTCGCAATGCATGCACGGCGTCGGGCGGAAGACGCGCCGACCGTCGGCCGTCGGCGCCACCTCTTCGACGCGCGACCAGGAGATGTTGGGCGGCGTGTCGTTGTAGGCGTGGCAGGCGGCCAGGCACAGGTCGCAGCCGACGCACTTGCCCTGGTCGATGACCATCGCCCAATGGTGGGGCGAGGGCTGGTCGTGGTCAGCGCGCGGCAGCGCGGCGGCCTCGTCGGCGCGGATGATCTCCGGCTCGGTATCCCCGGCAGGGGCGGATTTCAAACCCGCCCCTACCGCAGCCATCGGCAGCGGGATGCGGCTCATGCCCACGCCCACGGCGGCGGTTGCCGTGGCGGCCAAACCGAGCTTCAGGAAATCGCGGCGGTCGATGGACGACATCTCTACTCTTCTCCCTGCTGCTTGCTGTCACTGGGGCGGCGCTTCGTCCAGCGGTTGACCCACGGGGCCACCAGCGTGCCGAAGACCAGGCCGATGCCGGCCGGCAGCAGGTAGATCAATGGGCCGGGGCCGCTGGGCGTCTGGCTGACGTAGGGCGTCACTTCCTCGCGCGCCGGGACGAAGTTGTCGGCCTGGATGTCGGTTGTCTCCACCGGGTAGCAGGCCACGCCGGCCTGCGCCTGCCCCGCCACCGCGGTGGTGGCGGCCATGGCCGAATCCATTTCGGCGTGCATGTCGCTCAGGTGGCAGTCGTTGCACGATTCCAGGTCGATCTGGAAGGTGTGGGAGCGCGCGCCGTGGCCGCGCGTGCCGGCTTCCGGCGAGTCGGAGATGCGCAGGTGGCAGTCGGTGCAGAGCAGGCCCTCGGCGGCGTGGCCGGTGAAGGTGTAGTAGTGGCCCTCGGTGTTGTGGCAGCTGTTGCACAACTCCTGCGAGTGGCTGACCTTCAGCTTGGCGGTGTGGGGGTTGTGACACTGGTTGCAGGTCATGCCCTGCTCGCCGTGGGCGCTGATCTCCCACTCGTTGAACGTATCGATGTGGCAATTGCCGCACAGACGCGAGGACACGTCGGTGGGCATGTAGCTGTCGGGGTGATTGCTGGGAACCGGCGAATGGCAGGCGAGGCAGCCAACGCCGCCTTCGTCGAACTTGCCCGTCTCCGGGTCGTAGCCCGTCGTGTGACAGGCCAGGCATTCCTTGGGGCTGCCCTCTTCCATCCAAGCCTTCTGGAAGGCTGGGTCGGTGAGTGCGAACCCGTGGGCGCTGTCTTCCCAGTAGCCACGCAGACCTTCGTGGCAGCCGGTGCATTCCTCGGCGTTGGGCGCGGGCGTGGCGTCCTGCCGCAGGGGCGCGGCCTGGGCGCTGGTCGGCGCGGCGAGGAAGACCAAGACTGCCGCCAACAGCGCGACGGCCAACGCGCTACCGGCGATCCGCTTGGAGACTCGGGGGTGCATTTGCTTATGTTCCTCCTCCGCCGTCGCGCGAATGCGGCCGGGCGGATGTCCAATAGAATGAGCAACTCACGAAGTGATTACCGTCAGTATAGGTGGGCGCGGCGATGGGGTAAATTGGGCGAATACCCAATTTGCGGCGGCCCCGCGCATGGGGAAAACAGGACAACACAGATGGCCGCTTTGCCCGATTTACACGCCGGCGGGCGATCGCTTATCCTGATGCTGAGGATATTAGTAGCAAGTGACCGGTTTTAGCCGGGGGCAGCCCCCGCGCCGGCAAGGCATAGAGAGGCCATGAACGAGTTCCAGGCGATTCTGACGATTGTGGTGTACTTCGCCGTGCGCTTTGGCATTCCGGCGCTGATCCTCTACGGGATCGTCCGCCTTGTCCGGCACTTCCAGGGGCCGGACCCGACGGAGACCGAGACCCCGCCGGATACGCGCATCGCCCATTGACACGGCCGCCGGCCCGCCGGCGTTCCAGTTCAACAGACGGGCC
>JAIBAS010000406.1 GCA_019695075.1 Promineifilum sp.
GCAGCGCGCCCTTGCCGGACAGGACGCCCAGCCCAGCGGGCAGCGCCACGACCAGACCGGGCGGGCCATCGGGACGCGCGTCGGTCGGGCGAGCGCGCAACACCTTGAGCGGCGCGCCGGCCCACTCCGTGAAGGCTCCCGGCCAGGGGGTCATGGCCCGCACCAGGCGGTCGAGCGTGGCGCTGTCGGCCGTCCAGTCGATGCGGCCGGCTTCCTTGCCGATAAGTGGCGCGTAGGTGATGCCCTCCTCCGGCTGCGGCTGTGGGGGAATGCGCCCGGCGAGGATGTCGTCGAGGTGGCGGCGGAGCATGCCGGCCCCCAGCGCCGATAGGCGGTCGTGGAGCGTCGCCGCTGTCTCATCCGGGCGGATGGCGATCGCTTCCTGCACCAGCATCGGCCCGGTGTCCATGCCTTCGTCCATGCGCATCAACGTCACGCCGGTCGTGGCGTCGCCGGCCAGCAGGGCGTGCTGAATGGGCGACGCGCCCCGCCAGCGCGGCAGCAGCGAGGCGTGGACGTTGACGCTGCCGTGGGGCGGCAGGTAGAGGACGTGTGGCCGCAAGATTTGGCCGAAGGCAGCGACGACGATGACATCGGGCTGCCACGCGCGCAGCGGTTCGGCCGCCTCTTCGCGGCGCAGCGATTTGGGCTGGTAGACCGGGATGCCCGCGTCCGCGGCAGCCACAGCCACCGGCGGCGGACGCAGCTGGTGGCCGCGCCCGGCGGGCTTGTCCGGCTGGGTGACGACGCCGACGACTGTCTGCGTCGCGATCAGGGTTTGGAGGCAGGGCACGGCGAAGTCCGGCGTGCCCATGAAGATGACTCGGGCCACGGGTGTCATTCTAGCATGAGTCGGATCGGCGGGCGATACTGTTGCTCGCGCGACGGTCAACATCAGTGCATTTAGCCAGTTGACGCCGCCGCTGACGGCCATTACACTGTTCCGAGTTGCAACTCCCACAGGCGCGTTGCGTAGTCATCATTGTAGGCTGTTAGTGCATAAGGAGAATCAATCAGTGGACGTCAATAAGGCAGTTCGTTTCGTGTTCGAGGACAAGCAGTGGATCAGCAAGCTGCTGATCGCCATACTCATGTCGCTGCTGGCATTCGTCATCGTTCCTGCTCTCATCCTGCAAGGCTACGTCGTCAAACTCATTCGCCAGGTGATGAACGGCAACCGCGACACGCTACCTGAGTGGGACGACTGGGGCAAGCTGCTGCGCGATGGTTTCTTCGTCACCGTGGGTGAACTGGCGTGGATGTTGCCGCTCATTCTGCTGGTGATCATCGTTTCGGTGGCCACGGGCGGGATCGGTAGCCTCAGCGAAGACGCCGCCGCGGTGGCGGCGACGGGCGGTGGGCTGCTGTTGCTCTGCCTGGTCTTGCTGATGGTCCTGGTGGCTCTATTCCTGACGCCGGCGCTGCTAATCCAGTACGCCATCAAGGATGACTTTGGCGCGCTGTTCCGCTTCAGCGAGGTCTTCGACATCATCCGCAACCACATGTCCGACATCCTCATCGCCTTCCTGGTGACGGTGGCGGCGGTCTTCGTCGTCTCCCTGATCGGCGGCGTGCTGGGGATCATCCCCTGCCTGGGCTGGATCGCCGCGTTCGTGATCGGCCTGGCCTCGGGGCCTTACGTCTCCTTCGTGGGCGGCCACCTCTATGGCCAGATCGCGGCCAAGGTGTTGGGCAACAAGGCGGGCAATTACTACCCGCCGACGGCCTAGCGCCAACAGCTGGCCCTTAAATCGACAGGGTCACGGTAACGTCGTTAAGACACCTCACGCAAGGCCGCAAAGGGAGCAAAGAACGCAAAGAAGATAAGCTTTCTTACTTGGCGTCCTTTGCTTCCTCCGCGTCCTTTGCGTGAGGTCTTCGGCCGCATCGCCGCCGGCTAGAAAAGCCGCCCTTGCTGCGGCGGCCCCTCTTCGACCTCCATGCCCAGCAAGGCGCGCAGGCGGTTGGCCGTGCCCGGCGCGTGGCCGGCATAGTCGTCGTTGAAGAAGGCGTAGACGGCGCTGACGTCCGGCCCGCTCTCCACTTCCGCCTCGACCTTGCTTCGCCAGGCGCGCAGATCCTCCGTCTTATCGACTTGCTCGCGCGACTTAACGTCGAACTGGCCGTGGCGGCCCAGGAAGCGGATGTAGAGGAAGCCGGCCGTCCGGCGAATCTCTTTGGGCAGGTAGATGTAGTCGGCCGCGGCCCAGCAGACGCCGTGGGCGCGCAACAACTCGGCCGTCTCGTCGCTCCACCACGAGCGGTGGCGCAGTTCGACGGCGTAGCGCGCCCCGGCCGGCAGTTGGGGCAGGAAGGCGGCCAGGGCCGCGCGCTCCTCGACGTGGAAGTCGGGCGGAAATTGCAGCAGGATGGGGCCAAGGCGATCGCCCAACGTCTGCATCGTCTCCACGAACACGGCCAGCGCGTCGCCGGCCGCGCCCGTCAGCCGCAGGTCGTGGGTAATGTCGCGCGGGGCCTTGGGGCAAAAGACGAAGCCCTCCGGGGCCGTCGCCCGCCAACGGGCCACCGTCTCGACCCGTGGCGTGCCGTAGAAGGTCGAGTCCATCTCCAGGGCGTTGAAGCGCGAGGCGTAGTAGGCCAGTTGCTGCCCCTTGGGCAGCTTCTCCGGGTAGAAAGCGCCTTGCCAGTCGCGGTAGCCAAAGCCCATCGTGCCGATGTACCAGTCGGTCATGCGCTCCTCATTGCGGCGCGCGGCACGTCGGGCCAGGCGCCGCCGCTCAGTCGCCTACTTGCGGGACCCACTGCGGTTCGACGGCCGCTTCCTGGCTCAACACCGTCGCGCCCAACAGAACGGCGGCGATCCACATCACGTCGGCCAGCAACAGGTGGACGATCTGCATCCACACCGGGACCAGCAGACGGATGTTGACGAAGCCGGCCACCAATTGCACCGCGACAACGACGAGCAGCACGCGGGCCAGCCGGCGCGTCGCTTCGCCCGGCCGCTCGGCGGCGATGGCGCGGCTGGCCAGAACCAGGTAGACGCCGGTGACGATGGCGACGAGCGGGTGATAGATGCGCAGGCGCACCAGGAAGTGGGCCGTCGGCAGGAAGTCCTGGCTGATGCCCTCGCTGAGGGTGCCGGCCGGGAAGAGCGTGTCGCCCAGCGCCGTGATCGCGCCGCTGACGCCCAGGAAGAGCAACAGCAGCAGGCCGCCGCCAACCAGCCAGCCGACCTTGCCCTGGCCGCGCAGGCGCAGGGTGGTGTTGCGCCCGGCCAACGTCTGCGACGCCCACCAGGCCGTCAGCGTCACCGCCCCCAGCAGCAGGTAGGTATTGACCAGGTGCAGGGCCATCGAGATGGCCCGCTCCACCGAGGCGTTATAGGCCACCCACTCAAACAGCACCAGGCCCGCGCCCAGGAGGCTCTCGGTGATGATGAACAGCAGCGAGAACGTCGCCCCCTTGCGGACGATGTGGCCCTTGGGGTAGAGCCGGAAGGCCCACACCCACAGGGCCAGCACGAACAGGCCGCTGAGGCCGCTGGTGATGCGGTGGGTGAATTCGATGAGCGTCTCGGTGCGCGCGGCGCGAGGAATGACCACGCCGTTGCAGAGCGGCCAATGGCTGCCGCAGCCCGCGCCGGAGCCGGTGGCGCGCACGAACGCGCCCCACAGGACGACGAAGATCAGGAAGGCCAGGGTGAACCAGGCGAAACGGGTAAAGTTGCGTTGATTGCGAAAGAATGTACCCATGAGTCGGATTATAGCCCGGCGCGGCGTTGTGCTCAATTGGAATGCGGCCGGGGCGCGTCGGCCCGCGGCTACTCGTCCTGATCGTCCTGGTCGGAAAGGTACTTGCCGATGGGGTCCTCGTCCTCTTCGCCCACGAAGCTGCGCCGGGTCTTGCCGCCGCTCTGCGGGTCATCCACCAGGCCCATCTCGTAGAGGTGCTCCATCAGCCGCGCCGCGCGGGGATAGCCCAGCCGCAGGCGGCGCTGCAAGAACGACACCGAGAGCTGGTCGTGCTTCTTGGCCAACTCGACGGCCGCCTCCAGCAGGCTATCGGTCTCGTCGAGCAGGGCATAGCGGGCGATGAGCGGCTCCCAGGGCGGGTCTTCCGGCTGATGGTCGGGCATGGCCGCGCGCCAGTGCTCCACCAGCCGCTCGATCTCCGTGTCGGTAACCAGGACGCCCTGGACGCGCGCCGGCGCGCCGGCGTCGGGGGCCTGGTAGAGCATGTCGCCGCGGCCGAGCAGGTTCTCCGCGCCGACGGTATCGAGAATGACGCGCGAATCCGTGCCGGAGGCGACGGCAAACGACAGCCGGGCGGGAAAGTTGGCCTTGATGAGGCCAGTGATGACGTCGGTCGAGGGGCGCTGCGTGGCCACGACGAGGTGGATGCCCGTGGCCCGCGCCATCTGCGCCAGGCGGCAGAGGTTGCGTTCGACGTCGCCGGGGTACATGTGCATCAGGTCGGCCAGTTCGTCGATGAAGACGGCCAGATAGGGCAGCCGCTGGCCACGGCCGGCCTTGCGGTTGTAGCCGCCGATGTTGCGCGCACTGGTTGTCTCGAACAGTTCATAGCGGCGATCCATCTCCGCCGTCAGCCAGCGCAGGACGCCCACGGCCCGGTCGGCGTCCACTTCGACGTGGCCGATGAGGTGCGGCAGGCCATTGAAGCGCACCAACTCGACCTTCTTGGGGTCGATCATCACCAGCTTGAGCTGCTCCGGCGTGTTGTTGAAGACCAGACAGGCGATGCAGGCGTTGATGCAGACCGACTTGCCGGAGCCGGTGGTGCCGGCGATGAGCAGGTGGGGCAGCTTGGCCAGGTCGGTCGTCAGCGGCGCGCCGGCTACGTCGCGGCCGAGGGCCACGCCCAGCGACGAGTTGAGCCGGGCAAAGTCGCGCGATTCGAGGATGTTGCGCAGGCGAACGAGGCTCGTTTCGCCATTGGGCACCTCGATGCCGACGACGCTGCGGCCGGGCACGGGCGCTTCGATGCGCAGGCGCGACACGGCCAGGGCCAGGGTCAGGTCGCGCTGCAAGGCGGCGATCTGCCCAACGCGCACTTTCTGTTGCTTCACCTCGCCGTCCGGCCCCGGCCGCTCAACGTAGCCCGGCTCGACGCCGAACTGCGTCACCGCCGGGCCGCGCCGCACCTCGACCACCCGCGCCGGCAAACCGAAGTCTTGCAGCGTCTCCTCAATGCGGTGGCTCTTCCACTCGACCTCGTCGCGCGACTGGGCCGCCG
>JAIBAS010000279.1 GCA_019695075.1 Promineifilum sp.
AAGACTGTCCGCGCTGCGCTCCTATCGGCCTGCCGCGCCCGCCAGGCCAGCCACAGGCCCACGGCCACGCCCTGCCCGACCAACCACAGCCAGGCGCTATAGTGGGTCAGCAGATTGGCCACGGTCGCGGCGGCAAAGGCCAGCCAGATACGCCCCGCCCGCCTGTCGCCGCACGCGCCCGCGGCCGTGGCCCGGTAGAGCCAGTAGAGCGCCAGCAGCGAGAAGAAGAGCAGCAGGGCGTAGTGGCGGGCTTCCTGCGAATAGCGGATGTGGAAGGGCGACACGGCCAGCAGTAGCGCCGCCCAGCGCCCGGCCGCGGGCAGCCGCGCCGCTCGGCCGAGAGCCAGCAGCAGCGGCACAGCCAGCACCCCCGCCAGCGCCGATACCAGCCGCAGCGTCACCTCGTGCTCCGGCAAGACCCGCAAGACAAGCGCCGTCAGCCAGTAGAGCAGCGGCACGTGGTCGCGCATGGCCAGCGCTGCCGCCGGCGAGGCCAGACTGGCCACGGCCGTGCCGCGTGTCAGCACTTCGTCAAACCAGAGGCTGTCGTGACCGAGATAGAGGAAACGCAGCAGGGCGGCCAGCAGGGTGATGGCCGTGGCGATGGGCAGGGCGGTTGGGGCACGGTCGCGGGTCGCCATCGTCCGCGAGTATACCACTAGCGGTCAGCAAGACCTCAGAGGTTTCAGAAAACCTCTGAGGTCTGATTCTTTAACCGCGCTCCAATCTCCCCAGCCGCGCCGCCGCGGGCGAGCAAAGCGTGTTCAGCAGGGCGATCAGGTCGGTCGGCGGCTGATTGGTGTCGATGAAGCAGTCCGCCCCGGCCTCCAGCGCCGCCCGTCGCGTGGCGGCGTGGTGGCCCAGAGCGATGACGACCAATTCCGGCCGCACGCTATGCACCCGCGCGACAATGGCCACCGCCGGCAGCCCCGGCAGCGCCCAATCGAGCAGCAACAGGTCGGGGTTCTCGCTCAGCGCGGCCAGCGCGGTCTGGGCGTCGGTGGCTTCAGTGACGCGCTCACAGAGCGGATCGTGTTCGAGCAAGGCGCGCAGGGCCGCCCGGGTGGACGCCCGCGCCTCAGCGATGAGAACGTGCATTTGTTAGCTCCCCTGTCCTCTAACCGGCCTCCGTACCCCTATCTTTACTTCCGAGCGCGAATCAGCGTCGCCGCGGCCAGCCCAACCAGCGACGCCGCGCCCACCCCCGCGGCCGCCCGCGTCACAACCTGTCCGGTGGGGTCTTCCCGCAGATAGTCCAGCACCGGCTCGACGCGCTGCTGCGGCGTGACGCCGAAGAACAGCCCCAGGATGGCCTTGCCCAGCCGGTAATGGCCGGGATAGCGCACCATCGTCGCCGGGTCCAGCGGGTGCGGCGGCGCGCCGACGGCGTAGCTCTTGGTGTGGGTGAACTGCGTCACCTCGCCCGCGCCGTGGGTGCGCGCGTTGCCCGACATCTTCACGCCGCCGAACGGCAGCAGCGACACCGGGTAATGCGACATGGTATCGTTGATGTTGACCACGCCGACCTGCACCTGCTCGGCCACGCGCTTGGCATGGTTCAGGTCGCGGCTCCAGATATAGGCGCTCAGGCCCATCTCGCTGTGGTTGGCCATCTGAATGGCGTGGGTGTCGTCGAAGACCTTCATGATCGGCAGCACCGGGCCAAAGGTCTCCTCGGTCATGATCTTCATGGTGTGATCGACGTCGACCAGCACCGTTGGCTCGATGAACATGCCCGTCTGCCGGCCGCCCATGAGTACCCGCGCGCCCTTGTCGAGGGCGTCGTGCAGGTGGGTGTTGACGATGTCACATTGGCGCTGGAAGGTCAGCGGCCCCATGCGGTAGGGGTTGTCGATGTCGGGCGAGTAGCCGACGCTGAACTGAGCCGTCTCCTCCAGCACCGCGGCCACGAAGGCGTCGTAGACCTTGTGATGGACGTACACCCGCTCAACCGAGACGCAAGCCTGCCCGGTGGTGTAGAACGCGCCCCAGACGCCCCAATGGGCCGCGGCCTTGATGTCGGCGTCCTCCAGGACGAGCATCGGGTCCTTGCCGCCCAGCTCATAGAGGAAGGGCGTCATGCGTTCCGCCGCCGCCCTGGCCACAATCTGGCCCGTCTTCACCGAGCCGGTCAGGAAGAGCAGGTCAGGCTGGCTGCGCACCAGCGCCGCGCCGACGCGGCCGTCGCCGTGGACGAAGCGCACGAACGGGGCCAGTTCCGGCACGCGGCCGAACAGTTCCTCCAGCTTCACCCCCGTCGCCGCGGCCACTTCCGACGGCTTGACGACGACGGTGTTGCCCGCCAGCAGCGCGGCAATGATCGGCGGCAGCATCAGGTCGATGGGGTAGTTCCACGGCCCGATGATGCCGACGACGCCAAAGGGCACGCGCTCGGTGTAGTAGCGGCGGAAGAAGTACAGCCCCGGCGGCACGCGCCGGCGTCCCAGCCACTTGGGCGAGAGGCGGGCGTACTGATGGATCTTGTCCACGGTCATGACGATCTCGTGCAGCGCGTCGCCGCGGCTCTTGCCGTGATCCTGGTTGACGATGGCCGTCAGCTCGTCGGTGGCGTCGATGACCACGCGCTGGAACTGCTTGACGATGCGCGCGCGCTCCTTCAGCGGTTTGGCCGCCCAGGTGATCTGCGCCGCGGCCATCTCGCGCCGGGCCAGCATGACCTCCTCCTCGGTCGTCATGCGCACTTCGCCAAACTTCTCGCCCGTCGCCGGGTTGATAAAGTCGATGCAATCGCTTCTCGGATCCATAGTTCCCTCGTGATGAATCTCGGCCTACTTCTTGCGCATGAACGCGAACAGCACCAGCAACACCGGCAGCAGCGGCAGCAACAGAGCCAGCAGTGGCGCATAGCGCCGCCAGGTGGGCATCGCGCCGTTGCCGTTGCCGTTCGCGGCCGGCTCGCCAGCGATGGCCCGGCCATCGACGGTCACGCCATGCGGGTAGGGCAGCGGCTCGAACGCTTGCGCCTCGGCCCGCGCCGGGATGTAGCTCATGGCCCGCTCGGTCATGGCGGCGATGGTCAGGCTGGGGTTGACGCCCAGGTTGGTCGGCACCACGGAGCCATCGGCCACGTAGAGGCCGGGGTAGTTGAACGCCTGCTGGTGGACATCGACCACGCCGCACTGCTCGTCGGCGCCAATGGGGCAACCGCCGAGGATGTGGGCCGTGTTGGGGATGCCCAGCAGGTCGTTCAGCCCCACCCAGGGCACGCCGTCCGTTCTTTCGGCAAAGCGCCGCACCACGTCGCTGCCGGCGTCCACACAGGCGGGGATCGGGTCCTCCGGGTCGCGCTCGGTATAGACGCCCTTGCGGCCGCCGACCGTCAGCGTGCGCCCGCGCCGGAAGGCCATCTTGTTCTCCACCGTCTGCATGATCAGCAGCACCGTGTCGCGCTCGGCCCAGTGGGGCAGTAGGCGCGTGTGCAGGAAGTCGCCCGGCTTGCGGAAGAGGTGTTGCAGCGAGGCCCATAGCCGCCCAGCGAACGTCGTCCCCTCGTTGCCATAGCCCTCCAGGGGCCAGATGAGCGTGCGCATGAAGCCCGATCCGGGCGGATAGCGGCACGGCTCGACGCTGGTGACCTCGTCGGCCCAGAAGTGGGAGGTAATGGCCACGCCCTCGGCGAAGTCCTGCTCGCGGCCGCGAGCGGTGACGCCCATGAGCGCCTCGCTGTTGCTGCGCACGTGCTCGCCCAGCATCGGCGACAGGCGCGGCAGCGTGTGATCCTCGTCGCGGCACTTCAGCAGCAGTTCCACCGTGCCGACAACGCCGGCGGCGACGATGACGTTGCGCGCCCGCACCGTCCCACGCCGCTTGCGGCCCCAGTCGGTGATCTTCTCGTACTCGACCTGATAGCGCGCGCCGTCGGCTTGCGCGCCATAGAGCGGCCGGATGGTGCGGACGTTGCGCTCCGGCAGCACCTCGGCCCCGTAGCGCTCGGCCAGGTAGAGGTAGTTCTTGTCCAGCGTGTTCTTAGCGTTGTGGCGGCAACCGACCATGCAGCCGCCGCAATGGATACAGCCGGTGCGCGTCGGGCCGTCGCCGTCGAAGTAGGGGTCGGACACGGTGACGCCGCGCTCGCCGAAATAGATGCCCACGTGGGTGGTCTCGAAAGTGTCGCCCTGGCCCAGGTCGTCGGCGATGGCCTTCAGGGTATAGTCGGCCGGCCAAAGGCAGGGGTTGGGGTCAGAGCCAAGCATCCGGTTGGCGGTGTGGTAGTGGGGCATCAACTCGGCCTCCCAATCGGCCAGCCCGCGCCACTCGGCCGCCTCGAAGAAGCGGCGCGGCGGGATGCGGTGGGTGCTGGCGTAGATGAGCGAGCCGCCGCCCACGCCGGAGCCGTTGAGCAGCCAGATGTCCTTGAAGAAGTTCAGCCCCTGTGGCCCAAAGCAGCGTAGCGCCGGCATCCACAGGTAGTCGAAGACGTTCCAGTTCGTCTTGGGGAAGGTCTCGGCCGACCAGCGCTTGCCACGCTCGACGACCAGCACGGAGTAGCCTTTCTCCGTCAGTCGCCAGGCAGAGACGCTACCGCCGAAGCCGGAACCAATGATCACGTAGTCGTAGACAGGTGCAGGCGCATCCGCAGCGCTGTCCCTTTCTCTACCGGCCAGTTGAACGCTCATGTTGCGCTTCCTTGGCGTCCGGCGCAATCCACCGGGCGCACCCCACGAGACATCGCGCGACAGCAGGGCCGCGTCGTGACAACATTATAACACATTGCGTCATAGAAATATACAAGGAGTGGCCAGGGCCAACCGCCAACTGCTGACCGCCGACCGCCGACTGCCGACCGCTGAACGCTGACGACAGACCATGGACGACAGACTATAGACTTACTGACCTACTGTTTACTGACCTACTGTTTACTGACCTACTGTTTACTGACCCACCGACCACTGGCCACTGCCCACCAAATTATGTATCATCACCCCAATCCCATGAGCAGCCTCACGCTTCCGCCCGCCCACCATCAAGCCACCCTCGACGCGACCTCGCCGCCGGTCGTGCTTGGCCGCTTCTGCCCCATCACCGGCGACCCACTGCGGGCGGGCGATGACGTCGTCATCTGCGACGCGCGGCCGGGCAGCGACCCCATCCACGTCGAGGGCTGGGTGACGTGCGGCAGTTGCCCCCACTGCGGCGCGACCATTAACCCAGCGGTCGCCTACACACCCGCCTGGGGCAGCGGCTCTCGGACGTGG
>JAIBAS010000417.1 GCA_019695075.1 Promineifilum sp.
CAAGGCGTAAAGATGAATCTCGCCGGCGCGGCTACTCGTCGCGATGTTCCAGCGCGCGATAGGCCGGCCGGCGGCTGTCGTCGAAGCGCAGCAGGCTGTAGCCGACCTCCTGAAACTCCGGCCCCAGAGCACGGGTGAAGTTGAGATTCCACAGGAACATCGGCCCGACCCAATCCCACTCCTGGCCCAGCTCGAAAGCGCGCAGCGTATAGACCGCCTGCTCCCACTCGTTGTTGTCGGCCATGAACTCACTGCCGGCCGGCGGCGTGGCCGGTTGGCCCTCGTCGGTCAGCAGCCCCGCGAACGTCCCCCAACCGAACTCTGTCGGCCAGAGAGGCACACTGTCCGCGCCGGCATTGACCAGCAGAGCGCGGTAGTCAGCCAGCGTATCGGCGAAGAAGAAGCTGGGATGGTTGTTGTGGCTGGAGGAGACCTGCGTCGGGTCGGCGGCGCGGGCGTCGGGCGGGTTGGCCCAGCCGTAGGGATGAACGCCGGCGCCGTCGATGAACTCGGCCGCCCCGGCGGCCAGCATCGCCCCGAAGTAGACGCGGTCGTCGATGGCGTTGACGCCGTCGTTGATGCCCGTCGTCGCCGGCGCGCCGCTGATGATCAGCGCCGCCGGGTCGGCGGCGCGCACGCCGGCCACGCCCCGGCGCATCAGTTCCACGAAGTCGGCCGCGTTCAGGGGCGTGCCGTTCCACTCGCGCTGCAAGTTGGCCTCGTTCCATAGCTCATAGGCGGCCACCTGGCCGGTATAGCGCGTGGCCAGAGCGCGCATGAAGCCCTCGAACAGGGCGTAGTCGCCCGGCGGGCCGTCCATCTCCGTCGTCGGCCGGCTCCACTCCGGGGCCTTGCTGACGCTCAGCAGCACCTTGATGCCCTGACCGTTGGCCCCGGCGATCAGCCGATCCAGCTCGCCGAACAGCTCCTCGCTGTACTCGCCCGGCTGTGGCTCGTGGAGCTTCCACGACACCTGCACCTTGACCCAGCCGACGTTGAGCGCCTCGAAATGGCGCAGCAATTCGCGCACGTCCTGGCGGTGGAGGTAGACTTGGATGCCGATCTGGTCGCGGTCGAGGGGCGGGCCGGTGTAGGCGGGGAACTCCGGCTCTGGGGTGGGCGTCGGTGGGGCGGGTGTGGGCGACGCCGCCGGCGCAGCGGGGTAGGCGCTGCCGGCGGGCGCGGGCGTCACCTCGCCGCTCGCCGCGCCGGGGGCGATGGGGATGAAGATGCCGCTACTGGCTGAGGTCACAGTGGCAGTCGAGATAGCGGCAGCTGTGTCGGAAGTCGCCGGTGCGACCGTGGGAGTGACGTCGGGGGCGTTGAAGATAGCCCGGATGTCGGCGGCGACCTCGGCCTTGAGCGACTGGCGCGGGACGTAGGCCTGGGCGTTCTGCTGGAGGTGGAACTGGCAGCGCTGCCAGGGCAAGCCGCCCAACACCGCCTGCCGCGCCGCCTTCAGGCCGCGATGGTCGTCGCTGATGACCAACTCCACCCCGCTCAGCCCCCGGCCTTGCAGCCCCTTCAGCAACGTCCGCCAGTGGACTTCATGCTCGCCCGGAGAGGCCGACACGCCTAGCACCTCCCGTTTGCCCTGGTCATTGACCCCCACGGCCAGCAACACCGCCGCATCACGCACCTGTCCGCTCTGCCGCACCTTCTCGTAGCGGGCATCCAGGAAGAGTGTCAACATCGGCTAACTTTGTCCGCAAATCATCGGGTTAAAATGTCCCCTGTTTGTCGGTGAAGATGTCCGGCCGGCCGTCGCGCAACGCCCGGCGCAGCGCCGCCAGACAGAAGGCACCATCGAGCGTGTTGGACAACTGCCAGGCCAGGACAAACCGGCTGAACCAGTCCATGATGGCCGCCAGGTACATGAAACCCCGTGGCAGCGGCACATAGGTGATGTCCGCCGCCCAGACCTGATTGGGCCGGTCGACCACCAGGTCGCGCAGCAGATAGGGGTATCTCCGGTGCTGTTTGTCCGCCTTCGACGTGCGCGGGCGGGGATAGACCGCCTGCAAGCCCATTTGCTGCATCAGCCGGGCCACGCGCTTGTGGTTGACGGCATAGCCGTGTTGTTGGTTCAGCCGCGCCGTCAGCCGACGATAGCCGTAGAACGGCGCGCGGGTGTACTCCTGGTCGATCAGGCGCAACAGTTCCAGGTTCAACGGCGACGCGCTCGCCGGCGGCCAATAGTAAGTCGCCCGGTTGAGGTCGAGCAGTTGGCATTGGCGGCAAACGCTGAGCGTCGGGTGGTCAGACTCGATCATCGACCGTTTCACCTCAACCGAGCTGGGCAGCTTTTTTTTCAGCCACTCCAGTTCCATCTTGAGCCGGCCGATCTATTCGTACAATTCGGTCTCGCGAACGGCTTGTTCCTGCTCCGTGCTAGAATGACCGTTGTCGAACACCGCCGGCCCATCGGCCAACAACTGTCGCTTCCAGGTGCTGACCTGGTTGGGGTGGACGTTGTGTTCGCCGGCGATCTGGTTGATGGTCTTGAGGCCTTTGACTGCCTCCAGGGCGACGGTGAACTTGAACTGGTTGCTGAATTGTCTGCGCTTTCGGCCCATCTGAACGTCTCCACAAGCTTCGGGATGATAGCCGATTCCACTTATGCTCGTGGTCTAGTTTTTGGGGTTCACTATAATCCGTCCAAATTATAGATGGCATTCCAAATACCGATTTTATTCCCATTTGCGCTCATCTACCACCACCGGCCCATCCCTCTCTACCGCCCCAAACCCCACCTCATCCACCCTCACCCGACACACCCCCTGCACCGCCGCCTTCAACGCCTCGGCCACGGCGGCGCGGGAACCCTCCCCCTCATCCTCTCCCGCGGGGAGGGGGAGGGCGACGCGCAGGGCCAGGTGGTCGCGCACGCCGTCAGGCCGGGTGACGACGGCCTGCACCGCGGCCACGCCGGGCACTTGCGCCGCGGCAAAGCGCAACTGGTTGGGGTGCAGGAACATGCCGCGCACCTTGACTGCCTCGCCGCGCCGGCCGACGAGGATGATCGCCCGCTCGGCCTGCGCGCTCTCGCCCGGCCGTGGGTCGATGTTCATGGCCAGGTCGCCCGTGCCGAAGCGGATGAGTGGATAGAGGGCGCTGCCGTTGGTGACGACCACTTCGCCCGTCTCGCCGGGGCCGACCGACGCGCCGGTATCGGGGTCAACCACCTGGATGAGCGGCTCCGGCAGCAGACGCATGGCCAGGCCGTCGCCGGTGTTGATGGCCAGCACGCCCAACTCGGCCGTGGCGTAGGTGTTGATGACCTCCAGGCCATAGCGGCCGACCAGCGTGGCCCGCAGGGCGGGCGGCAGCGGCTCGGCCGTGGTCACGGCGCGGCGCAGCGACAGGGCGATGCCCTTCTCCTCGGCCTTTTGCAGCAGGCCGGCCAGGAAGCTGGGCGTGCCCACGTAGCCGGTCGCCGCCAGGTCGCGGGCCATTTGCAGTTGCAGTTCGGCCGGGCCGGTGCCGGCGGGGATGACCGTCGCTCCCAGGCGGGTGAAGGCCCCGTCGAACAGGTAGCCGGCGGGGACGAGGTGGTACGATAGGCTGTTGAGGATCACGTCGCCCGCGCCGAAGCCGGCCTCGCGCAGCATGGCCACGGCGATGGCCCAAGCCGGGTCATCCTCCTCCGGCCCCGGCTCATAGAGCGGCCCCGGCGAGAAGAACAGGTGGCTGACGGCCGACAGCGGCGCGGCCAGCATGCCGCCGAAGGGCGGGTCGGCCTGCTGCCGGGCGATGGCCTCGTCCTTGGTCAGCACCGGCACGCGGGCCAGGCCGGCCACGGTGCGAATGTCGTCGGGCGATAGCCCGGCGCGGTCGAAGCGCTCGCGCACTTCGGGCGAGTGGGCATAAGCGTGCTGGACAATGGCGTGAAGGGTTTGGTCGTTCATGAGTTCTCAGTGGCCAGTAGGTCAGTGGGCAGTAGCTAGTAGGTCAGTGGGTTAGTAGGCCAGTGGTCTGTCGTCGGCGGTCGGCGGTCGTCCGTCGGCGGTCGCTCCCTCACCCCAGCCACCGCTTCCGCCGCTTATAGTGCTTCACATCGCGGTAGCTCTTGCGCTCGCCCACGGCGGTCAGGCCGAGGTAGAACTCCTTGATGTCGGCGTTCTGGGCCAACTGGTCGGCCGGGCCGTCGAGGACGATGCGGCCGTTCTCCATCACGTAGGCCCGATCGGCCGCCTGCAGGGCGACGTTGGCGTTCTGCTCCACCAGCAGGATTGACATGCCCTCCTCCTGGTTGATGCGGCGGATGATCTCAAAGATACTCTGCACCAGCAGCGGGGCCAGCCCCAGCGACGGCTCATCGAGCAGCATCAGCCGCGGCCGGGACATCAGCGCCCGGCCGATGACGACCATCTGCTGCTCGCCGCCGGATAGGTAGCCGCTGGTGCGATTGCGAAACTCGCGCAGGCGGGGGAAGTAGTGGTAGACGCGCTCCAGGTCTTCGCGCGCCGCCGCGGCCCCGTCGCGCCGGAAGAGCGCGCCGGTGTGCAGATTCTCCTCGACGGACAGGTGCTGGAAGAGCGGCCGTCCCTCCAACACCTGCACAATGCCCCGGCGGACAATCGCCTCCGGCGATTGCCGGTCGATACGTTGGCCGTCGAATTCGATGTTGCCGCGGGTCACGTCGCCCTGTTGGGTGCGCAGCAGGCCGGAAATGGCCTTCAGCGTCGTCGACTTGCCCGCGCCGTTCGCCCCCAGCAGAGCGACGATCTGCCCCGGCTCCACGGCCAGCGTGACGCCGCGCAGCACCAGGATGACGTCGTTGTAGACGACCTCGATGTTGTTGACCTTGAGCATATCTCAGACCTCACGCAAAGAACGCCAAGGAAGCAAAGCACGCAAATTCTTTCTTCTTGGCGCTCTTGGCTTCCTTAGCGCCTTTGCGTGAGCTTCTTTGTCTTACTCCGCCGGCGGGCGGGTGTCGGGCAGTTCGAAGAAGTCCTGCACGACGACGAACTCCGGCACGCCGTCGGCGTTGATCTGCACCTGGCGAATCTGGGCCATGTTCGGGGCGCGGTCTTCGCCGCCGGCCCGCCAGGTGGCCATGCCACCGACGTCGATCGTGCCCATGTCCTGCATGGCCTCGAACACGGTCTGGCCGGTCAGCCCCTCAAAGCCGACGGCGTTCATGGCATGGCGCAGGATGTTGGCCACGCCGAACATCTGGCCATAGCTGAGCAGGTAGCCGACGTCCTTCTTCGCTTCCGGCAGCCCGGACGCAGCGAAGTCCTCCAGCGCCATCTGCACGCCGGGGTTGTCGGTGTCGTTCCACCAGGCGCTGGGCATGATGCCGTAGTAGCCGTCCATCAGGGCGGCGTTCTCGCCCAGAATGTTGAGCACGTCGGTGTTCAGGCTCCAGTTGACGCCGCCGACGACGACCGAATCCCAGGCATTCAGCGCCCGTAGCGTGCCGATGACCTGGGCTGGGCCGAAGGACAGCGACTGAACGTAGATGACGTTGGCCCCGTTGGCCAGCAGGTTTTGCAGCGGGCCGGTCACGTCGGCCGTGGGCGAAATCTCCTGCGACTCCAGCGGCAGGACGGTGACGCCGATCTCCTCGGCGTAGGCCAGCGCGGTCGGCGTGGTGGCCCCGGCCCCGAAGGCATTGGCCCAGCCGACGACGCCGACGACGATGTCGTCGCCCGCGCCTTCGGGCTTCACGTCGGCCCAGTTGTCCTTCAGCCAGGTCAGGAAGCCGGCGAACTGGTCGGAGTAGATCGGGCCGGTGCCGAAGGTGTAGCCGCCGCGGGGCACGTAGAAGGCCTCATCGTTCAGGCCGGCGGTGATGTGAGGAATCTGGTCCTCGGTGACGCGATCCTTCAGGGCGATGGCCGCGCCGCTGCCATAGGTCAGGTGGAGCACGGGGGCCGGTTCTTCGGCGCGGTAGCGCTCGTAGATGGCCAACTCCTGCTCCGGGTCGTACTGCGAGTCTTCCAAATGCAACTCCAGTTGCACACCACAGACGCCGCCCTCGGCGTTGATGCGCTCGACGGCATCGTTGGAGCCATTGATGAAACCGTCGCCCAGAATCTGGGCCAGCGGGCCGGTCAGACCGGCGGCCTGGTAGATGACGATGGTCTCGCCCTCATACGTCTCGGCGCACTCCTCCGCGGCCATCTCGCCCGTGGCTGCTTCTTCGGTGGGCGCCGGCTCGGCGGTGGCCTCCGGCGCCTCGGTTGGGGCGACGGCCGTGGCCACCGCCTCCAGCGTGGCCGCGCCCGCTTCGATGGCCGACTCCACTGTCGGGGCCAACTCGGTCACCGCGGCCTGCAGCGTTGGGGCCAACTCCGTGGCCGCGGCTTGCAACGTCGGGGCCACTTCCTGCACGGCTGCTTCGACTGTCGGCGCCAGCTCGCTGACCTGCGCCGAGCTACAGGCCGCCAGCGCCAGCAACAACGCCAGCAGCAACCCCATCACAACCCACTTTTCTCTCTTCATCCCACTTTCTCCTTTCACAACACGCTCACCTCTTTGATAAAACTGTGGGGGACGAACGTCGGGCGTTGATGATTTGTCGTTTATTGTTCGTCCCTCTCTGCCGAACCGCGTTTCGGACGCGGTCTGTGCATTCGATTGCCGCAGGGCGCGCAGCCTCAGATGCTATCGCAGAGTGCGCATCCTCAGATGCGCGCGTTCGTGCCGCACCCGCCCGCATCTGAGGATGCGGACTCCGCCACGCGCCACGCGTGCCACGCGCCACCTGCCATCCGCCACCCGCCACCGCAGAGTGCGCATCCTCAGATGCGCGAACGGGGCGCACCCGCCCGCATCTGCGGCTGCGGATGCCGCCAAACTCGTCGTTAGCGCGCGAACGGCCGTAATCGCCAGGCGGCCTTGATCATCTGCCAGCGGTGGGCCAGGCCGCGCGACTCGAAAATCAGAAAGAGCATCAGCACCAGGCCGAAGAAGATCGGCCGGAACGATGTCAGGAAGCGCGCCTGCAACGCCGGGAACCACTCGGCCATCTTCTGGCCCGTCAGCCCCGCCAGGTCTTCCAGCAGGACGACGGCCGTCACGCCCAGGAACGGCCCCAGGTTTGTGCCCAACCCGCCGATGACCAGCATGCCCAGCAGGATGATCGACTCCTCCAGGCCATAGCCGAACTCCGTGCCCACGCCGCGCTGGCTATGGGCCTTCAGCGCCCCGGCGATGCCGGCCAGGAAGGAGGCGATGAAGAACGCCCGTAGCTTGTACCCGAACAGGCTGACGCCCAGCAACTCGGCGGCCAGATCGTTGTCGCGGATGGACACCAGCGCCCGCCCCAACCGCGAGCGGCTGATGTTCAGCACCGCCAGCGTCGTCAACACCAAAGCGATCAGCGAGAGGTAGTAGTACTGGCTCGTCTCGCTAAAGTGGACGCCCAGGATGACCGGCACGGGCACGTCGATGCGGCCGGAGGTGCCGCCGAGCAGGTCGGGGAGGGCATGGCGGCTGATCCAGGGGATGATGAACTGGGCCGCCAGCGTGGCCATGGCCAGGTAGAAGCCCTTGACGCGCAGCGACGGCAGGCCGAAGAGCAACCCCACCAACCCGGCCACCAGCCCGGCGACCAGCACCGCCAGCGGGAAGGGCAGGCCGAAGTGGGTCGTGACCAGGGCCGACGTGTAGCCGCCGACGAGCATGAACGCCGCCTGGCCGAGGGAGATTTGGCCGGTGTAGCCGGTCAGGACGTTGAGGCCCTGGACGGCGATGATGGTGTAGAAGATGGTGTTGGCCGTAGTGACGATGTAGGCGCTGGCCCACAGCGGCGCGGTCAGCGCGACGGCCGCGCCCAGGGCCAGCGCGGCCCATTGCCACGGCCGGCGGAGAACGGCCATGTCCTGCTCATAGCTGCGGTCAAAGTCTCCGGCGGGGCGAAGTGCGGCCATGATGGTCTCTCTCTAGACGCGCTCGATGCGCTTCTCGCCGAACAGCCCTTCGGGGCGGATGAGCAGGACGACCAGCAGCAACAGGTAGGGGGCGATCTCCGACGAGTTGCGCACGACCTGCACCGACGACGCCTGCACCAGCGCCTGGGCCAGCCCAATGAGCAACCCGCCGATGAGCGCCCCGACGAACGACTGCAAGCCGCCCAGCAGGATGGCCGGGAAGGCAACCAGGGCGACAACGCCTAGACTCAGGCTGACGCCGGTCAGTGTGGCCAGCAAGACGCCGCCGAGGGTGGCGATGATGCCGGCGATGGCCCACGACAGGCCGAAGACGCGCGGCACATTGATGCCCACGCTGCGGGCCAGCTCGTGGTCGGCCGACGTCGCCCGCATGGCCAGGCCGGTGCGCGTGTATTGGAAGAAGAGCATGAACATCAACCCGGCAACGATGGCAACGACAAAAGTGGCCAGCAGGGCTTGCTTGATGATGATCGTGTCGTTGAACGCGCCGGGGAAGGGGATGCTGATCACGTCGCTGGGCGAGAAGGGAGCCGGGAAGTTGTTCTTTGGTTCAATGCCGAAGATGATGGCCGTGGCGCCTTCCAGCAGTTGGGCCAGGCCGAGGGTCATGAGGATGATGGCCAG
This sequence comes from Promineifilum sp., assembly GCA_019695075.1. Taxonomy (GTDB): domain Bacteria; phylum Chloroflexota; class Anaerolineae; order Promineifilales; family Promineifilaceae; genus Promineifilum. The sequence goes on from JAIBAS010000417.1 coordinate 8,532, forward strand.
CAGCGGTTGGCCGGTCATTGGCCGCAGCGCCAGCCGCTCGATGACCAGGCCCAGTGCGGCCATGACGACGATGGCCAGCGGCACGGCCGCCCACAGCGGCAGGTTGAACAACTCCTTGCCGGTCTCATTGCCACCGGCAAACCACCACGTCAGGAACGCGCCGAGCATGACCATCTGCCCGTGGGCGAAGTTGAACACCTCCGACGAGCGATAGATGAGGACGATGCCCAGGGCAATGATGGCGATGATGCCGCCATTGAGCACGCCGGTAACCAGTTGTTGGGGGACGAGTTGCCAGTTCATGAGCGGTCAGCTTATAGCCAGCAAGAGCGTTTGTTCCACCGACTCTGGCAGGGTCAGTAAGTAAAAACGCTCTATGTCATAGGCATAGTCTTCGCCGCTTTCATCGATGATGCGCACGTAGCCTCGTGCCTCGGCTTGGTCATCGATCACAACTCGGTAGAGCTTGCCCAGTTCGAGCGAAGCCTCGTAGCTTGCATTGTCCAGGCATAGAGCAAATTGCATGTGGGATTCAGTCTCATTCATAGTCAGTCCAGTAACGGAAACTTCAGCTTGAACTCTTTTCTGCCGATACCGTGCGCCTCATACCAGTGGACTTCCGCTGTGTGCGTTGTTCCATCTTTCAACCGAACAAGGGCGATGCCCTTCATCTTGCGCCAGCGCCCGTGTCCATAATGTTTGCGCAGCCGGCGCACTTCGCGGATCTTCGTTCCAATTGCAATCGTCTCAACTTCGCGAATTTCACCAACGATCTCGAAATCCAATCCCTTCCCCCTCTATCATTATGGCTCTAGCTTCAGCACACGTATTTCCGTTTTTACAAACCCCTCACTCCCATCTTGATACCTCACCGGCGCGCGCACGTGGATGCTGTCGTCGCCGCGGTACATGGCCTCGATGATGTCGCCGTAGCGCTCGTAGAGGAAGCCGCGGCGCAGCTTGCGCGTGCGCGTCATCTCGGCTTCGTCGGCGTCGAACTCCTTATGCATCAGCACAAAGCGCCGCAGCCGCGCCCCCGGCGGCAGCGAGGCGTTGACCTCCTCCACGGCATGGCGGATCAGTTCGTAGACTTGCGGGCGCTGTGACAGGTCTACGAAGGTTGTGTAGGGGATGCGCTGCTTCTCCGCCCACTGGCCGACGTTCTCATAGTCGATGATGATCAGCGCCGTAGCGAAGGCGCGCGTCTCGCCGCCGGCGGCCATCACGTCGCGCACGTAGGGGCTGAACTTCAGCCGCCCCTCGATGAACTGCGGCGAGAAGCGCTCACCGCCGGCCAGCGTCAGCATATCCTTGACGCGGTCGAGGTAGATGAGATGGCCGTCGGCGTCGATGGCCCCGGCGTCGCCGGTGCGGAACCAGCGCCGGCCGTCGGCGTCGGTGAGGATGTCGCGGGCGGTGGTGTCGGGGTCTTTATAGTAGCCCTGCATCACCGTCGGCCCGGCGATCTGAATCTCGCCGTCGTCGGCGATGCGGATGTCGATGCCCGGCGCGGGCGGGCCGACGCTGGCGAACTTGATGGCCGCGTCGCGATGGATAGTCGCCCCGCCGGTGACCTCAGTCGAGCCGTAGATCTGCTTCAGGTTGACGCCCAGGGCGTGGAAGAAGCGCATTGCGTCGGGGCTGAGGGCCGAGCCGGCGGTGTAGGCGGCGCGCACGCGCGACAGGCCCAACTGGTCGCGCAGGGGGCCGAAGACGAGCCGGTCGCCCAGAGCATAGGCGGCGCGAACGCCCACCCCGGCCGGCTTGCCGCCGAAACGGGCGTCGGCCATGCGGTAGCCGATGGGCAGGAAGCGGCGGTAGAGCATCCGGTTGAGCCAGGTGGCGTCGTTCATGCGCACCTGCACCGTGCCCACCAGCGAGTCCCACAGGCGCGAGTTGTAGAAGAGCATCTCCGGAGCGATCTCGCGGACGTTCTGCCGCACTGTCTCCGGCTCTTCGGGGAAGTTGAGGATCAGCCCGGCGAAGACGTGGGCGGCGATGCCCAGGATCGGCTCGGCAATCCAGCCCATCGGCATGAAGCTGACGTGGTTGTCGGTGTCGCGGCGGGGGTCAACGTCGTGGTAGAGGCGGATGGCGCTGATGATGTTGCCGTGGCTGAGGACGACGCCCTTCGGCCGGCCGGTCGTGCCGGAGGTATAGCACAGCATGGCCGGGTCGCCGGCCGCGCCCAGGGCGACCTCCGTCTCGAAGCGGTCGGGTTCGCGGGCGGTCAGCTCCCGTCCCAACGCCTGGACTTCCGCGAAGGGCAGCAGCCATGGCTCGTCGTAGTGCCACAGGCCGCGCTCGTCCCAGTAAATGACGCGATGCACCTTGGGAATCTGGGCGCGGATGTCGAGCAGCTTGTCGCACTGCTCTTGGTCTTTGGCCAGGACAAAAGTGGCGTCGCTGTGGTCAATGATGTAGGCCATCTCGGCCGGCGTGGCGTCGGTGAACAGGCCGACCTGGGCCGCGCCGATGGCTTGCAAGGCCAGGTAGCTCCAGACATGGTAGCGGTCGTTGTCGCCGACGGTGGCGATGGTGTCGCCGCGCCGCGCCCCGAGCGCGATCAACCCCATGCCCAGCGCGCGTATCTCGGCGTAGGAGTTGGTCCAGGTGAATTCGCGCCAGATGCCGAACTCTTTCTGCCGCATGGCTACCTTGCCGGCCGGCTGCGTCTGCGCCTGGCGGAGGAGGAACTGGGGGAGAGTTTGAGCGGTTGCGTCCATGGGGCCAATTAGGAATTAGGAATTGGGAATTGGGAATTGGGAATGAAGAGAGCGTCACAAACGGGCGCTCTTCATTCTTAATTCCTAATTCGTAATTCCTAATTGAGTCATGCCTCTCCTAAATACGCCTGAATCACCTTCTCGTCTTGCTTGATGGCGTCGGGCGGGCCGTCGGCGATGACCCGGCCGAAGTCGAGCACCACGACGCGGTCGGAGATGTCCATCACCAGGCCCATGTCGTGCTCAATGAGGACGATGGTGACGCCGCGCCGCTCATAGGTGTCGAGGATGAAGCGGGCCATGTCCTCTTTCTCCTCCAGGTTCATGCCCGCCATCGGCTCATCCAGCAGCAATAAGTCGGGTTCCATGGCCAGGGCGCGGCCGAGTTCGACGCGCTTGCGCAGGCCATAGGGCAGCGCGCCGACGACAGCCTTGCGAATGTGGGCGATCTCCAGGAAGTCGATGATCTCCTCCACCACCTGCCGGTGGCGCACTTCCTCGCGCTGGGCCGCGCCCCAGTAGAGCATCGACTGGAGGGCGCTCTGCTTCATGTGGATGTGGCGCGCGGCCATGAGGTTGTCGAGCGTGCTGAGGCCGGTGTAGAGGGCAATGTTCTGGAAGGTGCGTGCCAGGCCGAGGGCGGCGATGGCGTCGGTCGGGGTCTTCGTCAGGTCGTGTTGGCCTTTGAAGAGGATGCGCCCTTGCTGCGGCCGGTAGAAGCCGCTGATGCAGTTGAGGATGGAGGTCTTGCCCGCGCCGTTGGGGCCGATGATGGCCCGAATCTCGCCGGGACGCACGTCGAAGCGCACATCGTTCAGGGCGGTGTTGCCCCCGAAGTGGAGCGATACATCTTCGACTGAGAGGATCGCAGCGCTTCTATCCATGTAGCCTGGTAACAGAACGAGCAACTAACCGCGCGGGAAAGTATCATAGTTGTCTCTGGCGGGCAACAAATTGACCAGTCAATCATCGGCCCGGATTGTTACAACTGTCTGGCCGGCGGCTGCGTTTCTGCTACAGTATGGTGAGCCAACATCACCCCTCGCATAGGAGGCCGCTGCCATGACCGCTACTATCCCGGAATCGCATCTGTCCCTGCTCACCGGCCCGGTCTATGCCGTGCTGACGACCATCGCCCCCGACGGCCAGCCGGAGAACTCCGTCGTCTGGTGCTCGTGGGACGGCACGCACGTCATCGTCAATTCGACCGACAGCCGGCGCAAGACGAAGAACGCCGGCCACAACCCGCTGGTGGCCCTGACAGCCGTCGACCCCAAAGACCCATTCCACTGGATCGACGTGCGCGGCTACGTCGAGGAGATCGTCCCCGACCCGGAGTACAAGACCATCGACGCCCACGCTAAACTCTACTGCGGCGTGGAGCACTACTACGGCGACTACGCCCCCATCGAGCGCCGCGGCACAGAGAACCGGGTCGATCTGAAGATTCGGCCGACGCGGGTCATCGCTTACTAGGCCATGCCGACCGACAAGCGCCCCGACGAGTTGGCCCGCGCCATCATCACCGCGGAGTATAGCTACGTCGCGCAAACCGCCTTCCAGGCCAACGAAGACCGCGCCCGCGCCTGGCAATACTTCTTCGTCACCTTCGCCACGCTCATCGCCGCGCTGCTGTCCACCCAGATCGAGGGCATCGACCGGCGGCAGCTCTATCTGACCTTCGTGATCATCTTCGCCCTGCTGGCCGGGCTGGGGCTGATCACCATCCTGCAACTGGTGCGGCTGCGGCAGGCGTGGCTGGAGAGCGTGCGGGCCATGAACAAGATCAAGGATCGGCTTATCGCCGACGACTCGGAGCTGGCGACCTATTTCCGCTGGACGGCGGCGACTGTGCCCCCGGCATTCAAGCTGCGCAGCTTTGGCTTCCTGCAGGCGGTGTCGGTGGCGCTGCTCAGCGGGTTGGCCGTCGGCGCGGCCATTGCCTTTGTGGCCTTGGCCGGCGGGCAAGCGGCCGTCCCCTGGGCCATCAGTTTGCTGATCGGCGGCGCATCCGCCGCGGGCATTCTGTGGCTGGGTTACGTCCGGCCGTTGCAGCGGATGAAAGCGTAAGTTGACGCGACAGCCAGGGGCGGTATGATCGTCTCATCCGGCTTCCAGTCCGGTTGATTCACGCCATCCCTTATCATAGGAGCCACCATGCGCCGCCTCATCGCTGCCTTCGTCTCCGCTCTGCTGTTTGCTGTTGGTTGCGCGTCCCAGCCGTCGGCCGATGCCGTGGCCACGGCCATTGTCCTGACCCAGCAGGCCCAACCCACGGCCACCCCATCGCCTGAACCGACGGCGACGCCCACGCCTCTCCCCACAGCCACGGCCACGCCCGCGCCCCTGACGCCGACCGGCATCTTCGAGAGCCTGTCGCCGGCCGTCGTGCGCATCGAGTCGGACAGCGGCTTTGGCAGCGGCGTGCTGATCGAGGGCAACTACATCCTGACCAATGCCCACGTCGTCTGGCCGGCTCAGGACGCCATCGTCACCTTCCCCGACGGCACAACGCTGGCGGCTGTGCCGGTCGTTGGCGTGGATCTGCTGGCCGACCTGGCCGTGCTGGGGCCAGTGGAGACGGACATCGCGCCGCTGGCGCTGTCCGACAACCAGGAACTGGCGATCGGTGACACGCTACTGCTGATCGGCTATCCGGGCGACGTGACCAGCGCCCCGAAGCCAACGCTGACCGAGACACTCATCTCGCGTCTGCGCGAGCAGGAGACATTTGACATCACCTATTTCCAGGTGAGCGCCCCCGTCGCCGGCGGCCAGAGCGGCGGCATCGCCGTGACGATGGACGGCGAGGTGGTTGGCCTGACCGGCAATCGCATCACCGAGGCGCAGTATGGCCTCATCGCGGCAACGGCCGACATCCGATCGCGCGTGGATAGCATTGTCGCCGGCCAGGGCGCGCCGGCCAGCGAGCGCGGCCCGGACCTGTTGGAAGCTGCGGACAGGCACTTCGTTCGCCTTCACCGCACGGACGAGATGCGCATATTCACTGCTGACCTGGACAAGGGCACAGAGCTGGAGGTGACAGTCGACGGCAACGGCGACGCGCTGATGCAGCTTCTCGGCCCCACGCCCGACGACAGCGCCCTGGCCGACGAGACCAGTCACGGTATTGAGACGATCAGGCTAACTGTAGAGAACCCCGGCACGTACTACCTGTTGCTGGGGCACTTTGACGACAATGAGTCCTATACGCTCAAGAGCAACGTCGTCTGGACGCCCTATCTTGATCCCGACGATGGTCAGCAAGTATTACTGGGCGAGACCTACGAAGGGGTGCTCGATACCCCCTACGATGCCGATACCATAGACCTGACCCTCGGCAAGGATCAGATCGTCAATATTCACGTCAGTTCGCTGCTGGTCGATCCGGTGTTATTGGTCCGCTCGGCGACGCTGGGACTCGATTCAGGTGTGGAGGACGACAATAGCGGCGGCGGCCTCTTCGACACGGATGCTGAGTTGACCTTCCAGGCGCCCAGCCCGGGCTTGTACAAGCTCATTATCATTGAGCCAACCGGCGTGCTCTCCGGCGGCTACCAGCTTGAAGTCCGCGAAGCCTACGAAGGCGCGCCGACGCCCACTATGTTTGAACCGACGCCGACGCCCATCGTTAGCCCGTTCGGCGAACTGACCCGTTGGGAAAGCGACCTGTTTCCGTTTGCCTTCGCCTACCCGGCCGAATTCGAGGACATCTCACGCATGGCGGAGTGCCCGGAGCAAGCCTACCGCACCTGTTTTGCCGACGCGCTGGGCGAGAACTTCATCGGTGTCGTCGAGTTCGAGCTTGGCCGGGCCGGCGCGCCGCGAACCCTGGACGAGATGGCCCAGTCCTATCAGGAGAATATGCCGGCGGCGACGGGCATGGACTTCGTAGGCCGCGAGGATATCGTCAGCGCTCTCAATGAGCCGGCCCTGATCATGTCCTTTGCCCACCCGGAGATGGAGCTTCACCTCAAGATTTTCTCCTACATGCTGGACAGCGATGCGGCCATCTCGATCGTTTTCATCTACCAGGACCCGGCGCAGGAGGAACTGATCGATTACGTCTTCAGCACGTTCGAAGTGACGCGCTAAGCCCCGGCCGCCGTGGTGCCTCAAAATAAGCGGATGAAAGCGTAAGTTGACGCGATAGCCAGGGGCGGTATGATCGTTTCATCCGGCTTCCAGTCCGGTTGATTCACGCCATCCCTTACTATAGGAGCCACCATGCGCCGCCTCATCGCTGCCTTCGTCTCCGCTTTGTTATTTGCTGTTGGTTGCGCGTCCCAGCCGTCGGCCGATGCCGTGGCCACGGCCATCGTTTTGACCGAACAGGCCCGGGCGGCGGCCCAGCCCAGCGCCACGGCCACCGCCGCACCGACGGCTACACCGCGGCCCACACGGACGCCCAGCCCGACCGCAACCCCCCTGACGCCCCGTGGCATTTTCGAGAGCCTGTCGCCGGCCGTTGTGCGCATCGAGTCGGGGGGCATGTTCGGCAGCGGCGTGCTCATTGAGGGTAACTACATCTTGACCAACGCCCACGTCGTCTGGCCTATCCAGGAGGCGGCGCTTGTCTTCCCGGACGGGGCGCAGATGGTGGCCCCGGTGGCCGGTCTTGACCTGCTGGGCGATCTGGCGCTACTGGGGCCGATCGAGACCGACGTTGCCCCCCTGCCCCTGGCCAATGGCGAAGGGCTTGAGGTCGGCAGCCCGTTGCTGCTGATCGGCTATCCGGGGACAGCGGGGCGCGCGCCGCAACCGACGCTGACCGAAGCCATCGTCTCCCGCATCTATGAGCACGAGACGTTGGACATGACCTTTTTGCAGGTAGACGCCCCCGTGGCCGGCGGCCAGAGCGGCGGCATCGCCGCGACGATGGACGGCGAGGTGATCGGCCTGACTGGCCACCGTGTGACTGACGCCGGATTCGGCATGGTGGCTTCGGCGGCCGACATCCAGCCGCGCCTGGAGCGCATGCTGGCCGGGCCGGCCGACACGGCGCGCGGCGTCGATCCGCAGGCCGCGGACACCCACCACACGTTCGATATCGCCGATAACTGGACGCACGCCGTGTTTGTGGCCGACGTCCCCCTGGGCACGACGATCACCATCGCGGTTGAGAGCGAGAATGATGCCGTGATCGTCATTCAGGACATTCGCAACATCGATTTCGCCCTGGGGGATAACAGTACCGAGGGCAGCGAACAGGCGCAATTGACCACCACGACCGCCGGGCCGTATTTCGTCATCGTGCGCCAGCATGACGTGTGGCCGGGGTCTTTTGTCTTGGAGAGCAACCAGTCGCTCATGCCCTATACTGACCCGGACGACGGCCAATCGCTCCGCCCAGACATGACGTATGAGGGGCTGAGCGACTATCCGGTCGATATCGACGTCTTCCGTATGACCCTCTTCAACACGCGGGAATTCAACATCAACGTCAGTTCCCTCCTCATCGATCCCTTTTTGCTCATCGAACCGGTCGCCCTGGGCGTTGACTACGCTGTAGAGGATGAAAGCAGCGGTGGCGGTCTGAATGACCACGATGCCGAGCTGACGTTTGCGCCGCCGGGCGTGGGCAACTTCCGTGTGCTCGTCACCGACACGCAGGGCCAGAACGCGGGCGGCTATCTCGTCACGCTGCGCCAGCCATACAGCGGCGGGCCGACCCCGGTGTCGCCGCCGCCCACGGCCACACCGCTGACCAGCCCCGTCGGCTCGCTGGCCCGCTACGAGAGCGACGACCTGCCCTTCGCCATCGCTTTTCCTTTTGACTTCAAGGAGAATTACCAACTACCGATTTGCCACGGCTACTTCCACTGCTGGGTTTCTCCCGACATGGGCGTCGTCATCGGCCAACTGGAAGCAGAACTACCCCTGAGCGATGGTCAAACCTGGACGCTAGACGGTCTGGGCGTCCAACTGGAGGCCGAAGGGATCGAGATGGGGCTGCGGTTGTTAGGCCATCAGACGATCACGACGCAGACGGGCGCTGTGGGCCTTGTGTCCTCTTTCATGGATCAGGACGACCTATATCGCGTCAAGGTATTCACCTACCTGCAGGAGCCTAACCTCTTCTTCCGGGTGATCTTTACCTACGGCGACCCGGCCCAGGAGGAGTTGGCCGATTATCTCTTCAGCACCTTTGAGGTGACGCGCTAGGCCGCGCCAGGTTGCCTGCTGGCCCGCTCGCGGCGACAATCGCTCGCATGCGCACAACCGACATCATCCGGCGGCGACGAGCGCGGACGACGCGAGCCAACGCCCGCGGCCCGCGCCTGGCCCGCGCGCTGATCGTCGTTGCGCTGCTGGCGACGCTGGCGGCCGT
>JAIBAS010000519.1 GCA_019695075.1 Promineifilum sp.
CGTACCCAGCGAGCGCCACGCCGAGCAGTCGTGCAAAAAGAGCTGAACCTGCTCGTCTTCCAGATCTTTCGAAATCGTGCCGTACGCAAACTTGCCCTCGACCTGCACGCTGCTGCCGGGCGCGACGACCAGATCCTGCAGCGAGTGGCCGGCCGGTCCCAGCGCGATCACGCGACTGCCGAAGTGACGAAAGCTAGACTTCGCGGGCGGGCTGAACGCAGCCTCGCAGCGCGTAAGACCCTGCTGGCGCTGCCCCAGCCGCAGACCGGCCCGGCCGCCCACCCGCCGACCACCGACGCCGGCTGCCGCTCCTGCCACGGCGACACCGAATCGACTGTCGTTTTCCCGTCGGGCGAGAAGCTGGTCGTCGATGTCGATCTGGCCGCCTTCGACGCTTCGGTACACGGGGCTTCGGCCGAGAACCCCATCGGCTGCAATGGCTGCCATCCGCCGGCCACCTACCAGTTCCCCCACCGGCCGGTGGCCGAACCGGACTTGCGCGCCTATGCCATCAGCCGCTCCGAGAGTTGCGTGCGTTGCCACGAGCCGCACACCACCGCCCACCCCGGGCCGGAATGGGCCGGCGGCTTCGACCCGGCCGCGTCGGCGTCGGGCATGTCGGTCGTCTGCACCGACTGCCACGGCGAGCACGAAGTCCAGCCGGCGGCCGCCTGGCAACAGCCCACGGCCACGACCGTCTGCGCCGCCTGCCACACCGCCGCCGGCATCGACCTGACCGACCCGACGCAGCTCAGCCTGCACGTCCAATATGGCCTCTTCCGCCAGCGCCAGATTACGACCGATTTCTGCATGGGCTGTCATGGCCCGCCCGGCAAGTCGATGGTCTTCCCCAATGGGGACGAAGTATCGATCAGTATCGATGGGAATGCCCTGCACGCCTCCGTCCACGGCCTGACCAATGACTGGCAAGAGTTGGCCTGCACCGACTGCCACGAGAACTACACCTACCCCCACCAGCCCGTAGAAGCCGCTTCGGCGCGCGAATACACAATCGAAAAGACCGAACTCTGTGGTCGCTGCCACGAGACGCAGCACCAGGGCCAGATGGACAGCGTCCACGCCGAAGCGCTGGCCGAGGGCAACCTCGACGCGGCCACCTGTGTCGATTGCCACACGGCCCACAGCACACCCATCCCCGACCAGCCGCGCTCGCGCATCCCACAGACCTGCCGCCAGTGCCACAGCACCATCTTCGACGACTACGCCGTCAGCGTCCACGGCCAGGCGCTGCTGAACGACGAAAGCTCCGACGTGCCGACGTGCATCGATTGCCACGGCGTCCACAACGTCAACTCCCCCACCACGGTCCTGTTCCGCAACCGCTCGCCGGAACTGTGCGCCTCGTGCCACGCCAACCAGGAGCTGATGAGCCACTACGACATTTCCGTGGACGTGTTCGAGACCTACGTCGATGACTTCCACGGCACGACAGTAGTCCTCTTCCAATCGAACGACCCCAACACGCCGACCAACAAGGCCGTCTGCTACGACTGCCACGGCGTCCACGCTATCATGGCGACCGATGACCCCAACTCGGGCATCAAGGAGAACCTGCTGGTCACTTGCCAGAAGTGCCACCCCGACGCGACAGTGAACTTTTCCAATTCCTGGACGGGTCACCACCGACCATCATTGCGCGATAACACGCTGATGCTCCTGGCCAGTATCTTCTATGCCATTGTCATCCCATCGACGGTTGTCTTCCTGGGCTTCCTGGTGGCCACCGACATCTATCGCCAGGCGCGAGGGCGCTAGGACAGAACGAGATGAACAAAGAGATGGACGAACTCGCCTTCGAACGCCGGGCCATCGCCCGCGGCGAGTACCCGCGCTTCCGGCTGATGGCGCGCATTGAGCACATGCTGCTGCTGACCAGCTTCACCATCCTTTGCCTGACCGGGCTGCCGCAGAAGTTCCCCTTCTCGCCCATCTCGCAGGGGCTGATCGCCCTGCTGGGCGGCATCGAGACGGTGCGGATGATCCATCGCTGGGCGGCCGTCGTGCTCATCCTCGGCTCGGTCTATCACCTGCTGACTTCGTCCTATCGTCTCTTCGTCCGCCACGAGCGGATGCGAATGCTGCCCGACATCAAGGACGCCTACGACCTGCGCGACACTGTCACCTACAACCTCGGCCTGCAAGACACACCGCCGAAGATGCGCAAGTTCAACTTCGGCGAGAAGTTCGAGTACTGGGCCGTTGTCTGGGGCACGGCGGTGATGATCGTCACCGGCTTCATCCTGTGGAACCCCATCAACGCCACGCGCATCATCTCCGGCGAACTCATTCCCGTGGCGCTGTTGGCGCACGGCTGGGAAGCGGTGCTGGCGGCGGTATCGATCGTCATCTGGCACCTTTACAACGTCCTGGTGAAGCACCGCAACAAGAGCATGTTCACCGGCATGCTCGACCAGCATATCATGGAAGAAGAGCACGCCCTGGAGCTGGAGCGACTGGCGCGCGGCAACCCCGCCTATCCGGTCGTGCCACCCGACGTGCTGCGCCGCCGGCAAAGGGTCTTCTTTGCCGTGGCGGCGGTCGTGGCCGTTCTGTCGCTGGCTCTGGTCATCTGGCTGTTCACCTTCGAGAGCACGGCCATCACGACCCTGCCGGAGGCCACGCGCGACGTGTTTGTACCGCTGGCGACGCCCCTGCCCTAGGGCGCGGGCACGCCGGCGCTTTTATGTCCGATGCATCCGAGTCAACGGCAATGCGAGGAAAGCATCACAGTCATCGATATTCTGATAAGGAAAGGAGGTAGAGTATATGAGATCCACTAGACGCAACCTCGTCTGGCTGGGTGTCCTCCTGTTGCTCATGAGCTTGCTCCTCGTCGCCTGCGGAGACGGCGGGGGCGCGGCTCAGGCGACACAGGCAGCCACCGTGCCGGCCGAGGCAGCCACCGAAGAAGCGCCCGCGGTGGTCAACACCGAAGAGCCGGCCGACACGACCGCTGAGACGCCCACGGAGACGCCGCCCGACGCCACCGCCGAGGCCCCGGCCGAAACCGGCGGCGCGATGACGACCGACCGGGCGGTGACCGTGCCCTTCCTGAACGAGTGGATGAACTCGCCCCACAACGACGTGGCCAGCGAAGCCTTCAACCACTGGAACGAGGAAGACCCGGCCGAGGTGCCGACCGACTGCGCCAAGTGCCACAGCACGCCCGGCTACATCGACTTCGTCGGCGCCGACGGCAGCACGGTCAACATGGTCGACGTACCCGCGCCGTTGGGCACGACCGTCGAATGCGAGGCCTGCCACAACAGCGCCACCATCGTCAAGACCAGCGTCATCTTCCCCTCCGGGATCGAGATCGGCAACCTGGGCGACGAATCGCGCTGCATGGAGTGCCACCAGGGGCGCGCGTCCACTGTCTCGGTCGATCAGCGCATTGCCGACGCTGGGCTGACCGAAGACCTGGACACCGTCAGCGAGGACATGGGCTTCACCAACATCCACTACTACGCCGCCGCGGCCACCCAATATGGGACGCTGGCCAAGGGCGGCTATGAGTATGCCGGTCTGGCCTATGACGCGCGCTTCGACCACGTGCCCAGCCACAACACCTGCATCGAGTGCCACAACCCCCACACGCTGGAAGTGAACCTGGAACAGTGCCAGGCCTGCCACACCGATGTGGAGTCGCTCGAAGACCTGGTGGACATCCGCATGAACGGCTCGCTGGTCGATTACGACGGCGACGGCGATATGGAAGAAGGCGTCTACTACGAGATCGAGGGCCTGCGCGAAAAGCTCTACACCGCCATGCAAGCCTACTCGCTGGAGACGACCGGGACGATGATCGCCTATAACGAGGCGGCCTATCCCTACTTCTTCACCGACGCCAACGCCGACGGCACACTGACCGACGACGAGGCCGAGCCTTTCGCGGCCTGGACGGGACGCCTGGCCAAGGCGGCCTACAACTTCCAGGTCTCCAAGAAAGACCCCGGCCGCTATGCCCACGGCGGCAAATACATCATCCAGCTGCTGTATGATGCCACGACCGATCTGAACACGGCCATCTCCACCCCGGTGGACATGAGCACGGCCCATCGCATCGACCACGGCCACTTTGCCGGCTCTGAGGAGGCCTTCCGCCATTGGGACGGGGCCGAAGAGGGCAACGGCGTCGTGCCCGGAACGTGCGCCAAGTGCCACTCGGCCACCGGCCAGCCGGAGTTCATCACCGAGGGTGTCGTCACCAGCCAGCCGGCCAGCAATGGCCTCAACTGCGGCACGTGCCATAACAACCTGCAGGAGTTCACACTCTACGAAGTTACGTCGGTTCGCTTCCCCAGCGGGGCGACGGTGTCCTTCGGCGAGCGCGACTCCGCGGCTAACATGTGCCTCAACTGCCACCAGGGGCGTGAATCGACGGTCAGCGTCAGCGCGCGCATCGGCGACCTGCCGCCGGACGAAGTCAACGAAAACTTGCGCTTCGTCAACATCCACTACTTCGCCGCCGGCGCGACGCTGTTCGGCACGGAAGTTAAGGGCGCGTACGAGTTCGAGGGGCGGGAGTACACCGGCTTCAACGAGCACGTCGGCGTCTTCAACTCCTGCACCGAGTGCCACGACACCCATGCCCTGGCCATCGTCGTCGATGACTGCGCCGAGTGCCATGAGGGTGCCGACACGGTCGAGAACCTGCGTAACATCCGCATGACCGATGTGGATTACGACGGCGACGGCGATATTACCGAGGGCGTCTACGGCGAGATCGACACGCTGCGCAACTTGCTGTATGCCGCCATCCAGGCCTACTCGCTGGAGAACACCGGCGTGGCCATCATCTACGACGCCCACGCGTACCCCTACTGGTTCGCCGACGCGGACGGCAACGGCCGCATCAACGACGACGAAGGCGGGTTCGCCAGTTGGACGCCCAACCTGTTGCGCGCGGCCTACAACTACCAGGACTCCCAGAAGGATCCCGGTGGCTTCGCCCACAACTCGTCCTACGTGATGCAGATCCTCTACGACTCGATTCAGGTCGTTGGCGGCGACGTGACCGGCCTGACGCGCGCCGAGGTGCGCACGTTCGATAACTAATCACTAAGCGCCGGCGCCGCGAGGCGTCCGGCTGTCTTCCTGGCGACTGGCAAGGGCCGCGTCTC
>JAIBAS010000476.1 GCA_019695075.1 Promineifilum sp.
CTCGTAGCCCAGCAGCGCCCGCGCCCGGGCGATGTCGGCCACGTAGTGGGTCACCTCGCCGACGCGCGGCGGGGCCAACGTCAGGCGCGGCGACACGCCCAGCGCCGCGCCGATGGTCTCGGCCAGCGCGACCAGGCTGTTGCCCTGCCCATAGGCCAGGTTGATCGTCTGATTGCCCAGCCGGCCATCGACCAGCCGCGCCAGCCCCTGCGCCACGCCGGCGACGCAATCATCGACGTAGGTAAAATCGAGCACCTTCTTCTCGCCGTAGACGATGATCGGCTCGCCGCGGGCGATCTTGCGGATGAACAGGGGGATGACCCGTTCCATGCGCTCGATGTCGATGTCGTAGCGGCCATAGACGTTGCTGAAGCGGAAGACGAGGTAGCGCAGGCCGTAGCACTGGGCGTAGCTGTAGATGAGCGCCTCGCCGCTGATCTTGCTGGCCGAGTAGGGGCTTTCGGTGAAAGCGAAGTCAGCGTGGGATTCGTCGGTCAGGTAGCGGTGGATGTCGCCGTAGACCTCGCGCGAGCTGCTGAAGATGACCGGCAGCCCATTGGCGCGGCAAAACTCCAGCACGTTGAAGGTCATGGTGATGTTTTCCAGCGCCCGCGCCGGCTGTTGCACCAGCTCATGCACCTTGGCGTGGGCGGCGAAGTGGACGACGGCATCGAGGTCGGCCGGATAGGGCGCGTGGCCCAGGCCACCGCGGAAGTCGCTGAAGGGCGCGGCCAGGTCTTGCAGCAGCGTCGGGAAGGCGTCGGTCCAGGTGTTCGGCCGGACATCGACGCCAAAGACGGCATGGCCCCGCGCCAGCAAGTGCAGGGCCAGGTTGGTGCCGATCTGGCCGCTGGAACCGGTGATGAGGATGCGCATGGGCGGTATCGTAGCACAAAGCCGGTGGGGTTCGAAAGCGCCAGTTGACGAACACGCAAGCGGCGCATATAATCTAGACAGCCTAGACAGATAATGTGGGGGTGGAGTTCAAATGCGCACGTGGCAGCTACAGGAAGCCAAGAATAAGCTCAGCCAGGTCGTGGATGAGGCGATCGCCGCCGGGCCGCAGGTCATCACGCGCCACGGGCAGGAGGTCGCCATCGTAATCTCGTCCGAAGATTTTCGCTCTCTGACGGCTGAGCGGGAATCACTGGTCGATTTTTTGCAACGTTCGCCTCTATTGGGCGAGGATATCGATCTGTCGCGCGATAAGAGTCCTATTCGCGCTGTCTTTGGCGAATAACCATGGCCTATTTGCTCGACACGTGCGCCATCTCTGAGCTAGTTCGCCGGCGGCCGGACGAGGCCGTCGTGGCTTGGCTGGGCGGCATCGATGAGCGCCAGCTTTTCCTGAGCGCGATCACCATTGGCGAGATCCAGCGGGGCGTCGCTCGCCTGCCAGAGGGGGCGCGCCGTCAGGAACTAAGCGTGTGGTTGTCAGAAGATCTGCTCAGCCGGTTTAGAGGGCGGCTACTGGTCATTGATGCAGCCGTCATGCTCACCTGGGGCGCGCTCGTCGCTGAACTCGAGGCCGCGGGGCGCACGCTTCCGGCAATGGATTCGCTGATCGCCGCCCTGGCGCGACACCATCGCCTGCAACTGGTGACGCGCAATGAGAAGGACTTCGAGGGAACGGGCTTGACGATTGTCAATCCGTGGGGCAACCGGTAAGCACGTCGTGGGAGGCCCCTGATCCCACCGGGAGGGCCACATGGTCACCAAGCTCATCATCGGTTGGACGCTCATCGCCCTCGTTTTGCTCACGGGTTGTCTGTCGCCTGAAGCGCAAGGCCCGACAGGCGACGCCGGTCTTGCCTCGGCCACGCCGGCGCGGCCGTCAGTCACGCCGGTCAGCGTTGCGCTTGACGAACCGGCCACGCCATCCATGACCCCACAAGTCCGGCAAACCCCCGCGGCAACGTCTACCCTCTCGCCGACGCCGACTAGGGTGTGTATGCAAAGTAGTGAGGCGGTTTGTTCGACCCGACCGCCCGGACCTAAAGGCAACCGGGCTACTCAACAACGCCGGCCGAGGCCGGCTCAGGCGACGCGCGTTCCGCTCTAAAGGCCCGTTCAGGGGCTGTAGTTGACCAGCTCCGTGGCTTTAGCCCGGGGCGGGCGCGGCCGACGCGCTACTTTGCATACACACCCTAGTCATCCAACATTACAGCCTGGGCCAGAACTAAGTGGGTGCGCATTTGCGCCGGGTCAAGATCGTATTCGCTGGCTCGGGTGGCGGCGCGGTCAATCAGTTGGTTCAGTGCGTCTAAATCTACAAACCCCTCTCGCAGCAAGAAAGCAACGTCCGCTATGTCGGAACTGAGACCCCGATCGAGCTTACTCAACGCGATGCCGTAGGGGTTGAAAACATAGACCTGCAACTGTCCAAACTGGGCGATTTCAATATGGTGAGTAGCCGTTTCCGGGGGTAAAGGAACAAAACGATGTAGTGGCACAGCCTCAATATCTAGATGCATGGCTGACGCAACCTGCTCAAGGAGGATGCGGAACTCGTCGGATGCCTTCTCCTCGCCGTCGAAATCGAGATCCAACGTCGGACGGCTGCTGCCGATCAAACTCAGCGCGCCGCCGCCCAGCAGAACAATCTCAGCCGGCGAGTGGAGGCGTTCGCCGACAGCTTTTAGGAACGCGATGATTCGGTCACTGTCTAGGTTGGCGTCCACCTGACCTCCAATTCGGCCTGCCGCAGAAGACGTTCGGCCGCGTGCTCATAGGTGCCGTACCAGTTGAGCGACCGGCCGCTCAACACTGCTTGACGTTGGGCCAATAAGCGGAGTGACTGGTCAACGTCCGTGCTTGGCGACACACCAAGCTCCCGTCCAAAGATATCAGGCAACCGCTCCTGGCCAAAGCCGAAGACGCGCAGGCGAGTCTCATGTTTACGCTGCAAAAGCATGGCCGCGGTGTAGTAGCAAGCGAGCGTTAACCGCGGGAAGCCCGCCAGGCGGCTGGCTGCGTCACCGGCGGCCGAAGCAAACTCAGGTCGAACGAGGAGAAGGGGGATCAGGGCCAGCTGCATGCGCGCCTCTCTGCTGCATGCCAGCGCCGCCAGCAACGTCGTGGGTGAGATGGGGATGTGGCCCTCAGATATCGCGTGCGCACGAATAAAATGTACCCCTAGCCGATCTAGTTCGGCCGCAAGTCGTTCATCTGGAATGCCGTCAATGCCCGGCGATGGCTCGGCGCTCATGCGAACCATTGTAACACAGTCGCGGCTGTGCTCAGCGAATCGATAAGCTTACCTGGCAACCCTCTGGCTGCTCATGCCCATCGTCGGGTAGACGCAGCGAAGTCGTCAGGGGCGCATCGAGCTATCCGTTTCAGGGAGAACTATAATCATTCTAGAAAACAATGCCTGACGGTCTATGCGAATGTCATGGCCGGGTTGTGGGAGGCCCCTGCTCCCACCGGGAGGGCCACGTGGTCACCAAGCTCATCATCGGTTGGACGCTCATCGCCCTCGTTTTGCTCACGAGTTGTCTGTCGCCTGAAGCGCAAGACCCGACGGGCAACGCCGGTCTTGCCCCGGCCACGCCGGCGCGGCCGTCAGCCACGCCGGTCAGCGTTGCGCTTGACGAACCGCCCACGCCATCCATGACCCCACAAGTCCGGCAAACCCCCTCGGCAACGCCTACCCTCTCGCCGACGCCGACCACAACGGCGACGCCAACAGTAACGCCAACGGCAACGCCAACAGCGCTGCCAACGGCAACGCTCTCCCCCTTACCCATCAGAACATCTGTCTGCGACAAGGACCCGACGCTATTTGACCTACAGAGTACGCTCGGCATGACCACTATTGTGGCGGCTGACTTTCGAGACGCGCATACACTCCAGATTGACGGATGGATACCCAGACAGTTATCGAACCGTGCGAACGATGTTAGGGCCCCGCGTTGGATATTTAGCCGGGTACTGATCGATATGGTCTCCGGCCAGATAACACCCATCGACACTTCCCACGAAGGTCTGTTGCAATCCCCCTGTCCACAATGTGCTGGGACGGAGATACTGGATCGTTCACCGGATGGTCAATGGCAGATCATCATCACAACAGCCGGTAGTGACGAAGGGGTCGGTCTGTGGTTGGTCAGCGTTGACACGATGACTCGCTTGCTGCCCGATATGCCAACGCATTTAAAATGGGTATGGGCAGATGATAACTCTTTGCTATGGCTGACGTTTTATACGCCCGAGTATAGCGCGACGCCGGAAGGCCATTTTTTCCTCACCGTGAAGCTGGGGCCAGTGCCTGCTCTTACCCTGAACACCGACTTGCCGCAGGAATACGCCTTCCAGCCTCTGAATCCGTGGCGATACGCGCTGGCATTTTCGCCTGTGGAAAGGCAGGCTCTCTCTATTGCCGATGGCCCTTGGAATGACGATTACGAGCGGTTTTTCCTCTATGACAGCGCGGCAACGCCCCCGGAGTTACTCTTGGCCGGTGGGCCGATTGTTGGACTTAGGGCCGCATTCTGGGATAGAGCTCGCGACACTTTCCTGCTCGTCGTTGTCGATGAAGAAGTGATCAATTTTCAGACAATCGATGGGGCTATATGGCTACAACTCCAGTCTCTGGACTTCACTCACGTGTTCCCCCTCTCAGATGAGAGCCTTGATCATTTCTTTTATCCCCAGGTTGTTTTCGCCCTGTCCGCCGACGGACAAAGACTAGCTATGGGCTATGGCCAGGTAGAGGGCCTTGCGGTTTTTGACTGCACGGCTGGTAAATAGACGAAGTCCTGAAAACCAGGGTTTTCGATTGCGCGCCTTCTGGCTCATATAGCGCGTCCATCCATCAGCGCCCCACCATCACCCGCCACCCAAACCGCGGCAGCGCCAGCATCCGCCGCCAGCGCCACGGCTCCTTGACCAGCCGGTGGAGCCACTCCAACCCCAGCCGTTGCGCCCACTGCGGCGCGCGGACGGCCCGGCCGGTGACGAAATCGAGCGAGCCGCCGACGCCGATGGCCACGCGCACGCTCGTCAGCGCGTCCCGGTTGCGGGCGATCCACTTGTCCTGCCGCGGCGCGCCGTAGGCGACGTAGAGTAGCGCCGCGCCGCTGGCGTTGACGCGGGCGACGAGGGCGTCGTCCTCGGCCGGGTCGGGCGAACCGGCAA
>JAIBAS010000538.1 GCA_019695075.1 Promineifilum sp.
GTCACGCCGACCACGGCGCAGGCGCGCAGGTTGTCCGTGGCCCTGGCCAGCATCGTCTCGTCCACGCCGTCGAAAGGGGCGTCGCCCCACACGGCCGACAGCAGCCGTACCTGCCCGTCGTTCATCATCAGGGCCACGCCGCTGTCCAGCAGCGCCGGCAGCGACCAGTTGTTGGTGTGGATGAGGTCATAGAGGTAGTGGCCCTGGTCGCGGCAGGCGTGGTAATAGTAGGAGATGACCCGTTCCACCGGGTCGCGCAGCAGCGTGAAGCAGCGCGCCGGCCGCGGCAATATCTCGTGCAGGCCGAATGGGAAATGCCCCTGCAAGAGGCGGATGGCGGCCAGCCGCTCGACCGGCCACGTCTTGATCTCGGCGACGAAGGCGTGGGTGTCCGGGCCGCATTCGACCATCTCCTCCGGCCGGTAATTGCGCCGCAGGATGCCGTTGAGCGTCGTCCCGCCCGACTTGGGCAGGTGGTAGAAGACGATGACCTCGTTCTGGTCGTCCATGGGCGCGCTCCCGCTGAATCCTGATGAGACCATGATGCCGCCGCTATTGTGCCCGATTCTGTGATTTGGGCACGGCCGGACGGTGAGGTATGATCGGCCTATACCCTCACACCCCCCTACAAGGAGTATCACATGAAAGTTGCTTACGTCTTCGCCCTACCCCGCGCGGCCAGCTACAAGCTCGGCCGCATGATCCTGCCCCAACTGGAGGCCAACACCCACGGCGTCGAGGTCGTGGGCATGTTCTTCTTCGACGACAACACGTTCATCCTGCGCCGCGGCGACCCCGTCGGCGAGCGGCTGGCCAAGGTGGCCGCCGAGCGGGGCATGCTGCTGATGATGTGCGACATGTGCGCGCTGGAGCGGGGGCTGGCCGCCGGCGAGCCGCGCTGGTGCGACGCCGACGGCGCCGGCCACACCGAGCCGGGCGAGTGCCACGTCGTCGATGTGGTCGAAGGGGTGCAAGTGGGCTGCTTCCCCGACCTCTACACCGCTCTGGCCGGCAATATGCCCGACCAGGTCATCACTCTGTAGACGGCTCTGGCTCTGTCACCGGGGGAGGAGCGCCCGCGGGCATGATCTCCCCCAAATCCCGCTCCCCAATCTGCTGCCGCCACATGGCGTAATACAGCCCCAGCTGCGCCAACAGTTCCTCGTGCGTGCCCGTCTCGATGATGCGCCCTTTCTCCAGAACGTAGATCGTGCCGGCGTGGGCGATGGTGCTCAGCCGGTGGGCGATGAGGATGATGATGCGTCCGTGGGCAGCCGAGATCTCGCGGATCGTGGCGGTGATGTCCTTCTCGGTCAGCGAGTCGAGGGCCGAGGTGGCCTCGTCGAAGATGAGCAGGCGCGGGTCGCGCAGCAGGGCGCGGGCGATGGAGATGCGTTGGCGCTCGCCGCCGGACAGGCGCATGCCGCCCTCGCCCAGGCGCGTATCCAGCCCCTCCGGCGCGCGCTGCAAGATGCCCGTCGCCGCGGCCTTGCCCAGCGCGGCCAGCATCTCCTCCCCGGTGGCGTCGGCCTTCACGAATTGCAGGTTTTCGCGGATGCTGCCGGAGAAGAGTTGCGGGTCCTGAGTCACGAAGCCGATCTGCCGGCGCACGCGGTTGAAGCGCAGGTCGGAGATGGGTACTTCGTCGATGTAGACCGCGCCTTCGATGGGCCGGTAGAGGCCAACCAGCAGTTTGACCAGCGTCGATTTGCCCGAACCGGATGGGCCAACAAAGGCGATGGTGTCGCCCAGCCCGGCGCGGAAGCTGATACCGTTGACGGCCGGTTCCAGCGCCGTCTTGTGACGGAAGACGACATCCTCGAAGCGCAGGCTCTCCAGCGCGCCGATCTCGACCGGCTCCTCCGGCCGGCGCTCGATCGGCCGCTCCATGAGCTGCTCGAACAGGCCCAGCGACGCCTCGGCCTCGCGGTATTGCAGGATGAAGCTGCCCATCTGCTGCAACGGGCCGAAAATGGTGTTGATGATCACTTGCAGGGAGACCAGTTCGCCGGCCGACAGCACCTCGCGGAAGATGAGCCACAGCAGGATGAAGAGGATCGACTGCTTGAGGACATTGATGATCGCGCCCTGCATGTAGGTCAGGGTGCGCACGCGCCGCACCTTCTCCAACTCCAGGTCGAAGATCTTCTGCGTGTACCCCTGCAAGCGGCGAATCTCCGGGAAGGTCAGGCCCAGGCTCTTGACAAGCTCGATGTTGCGCAGCGATTCGGTCATCGTGCCGTACATGCGTCGCGTCTCGCGCACGATGGTGCGTTGGGTGGTGCGGATCTTCTGGCTGAGCAGGCCCGTCAGGCCACCCAACACCAGCACGCCGATGAGGAACACCGGCACGAGCAGCCAACTGCGCGTGACGGCATACCAGATGAGGAAGCTCATGCCGACGATTGTCGCAAAGAGGATATTGACGGCGGCGTTGATGAAGCGCTCCACGTCGCCGCGCACCTTCTGGAGCAAGGCCACCGTCTCGCCGCTGCTGCTGTCTTCGTACTCCTGATAGGTCAGACGCAGCGTCTGACGCATGCCGTCGTTGAAGAGCTGCATGCCCGACGACTGCACGACGTAGGTCAGCACGTAGTCTTGCAGCGACTTGGCCAGCCGGGCCAGCAGGGCGATGGCCACAGCCAGAGCCAGCCAGCCCAGCACGCCGCGCACCAGCTCATCTTGCGGCCGGCCGCCGGGGTTCAGGGCGTAGTCGTCGATGATGCGGCCGAGGATGAGCGGGTCCACCAGGTCGAGGATTTGCCCCAGACCGGCCAGAACCAGAGCCAGCAGCATCCACCAACGCAGGGGACGCAGGTATTTTCGTAGTACCTTCATGCTTTGTATCGTTGCTCCACCGAAATGCCGTCGCTAAGCCCCCTTGCGCAGGTAGATGATCAGGTCTACGTCGCCCGGCGAGTGGCCAAAGGCAGTCAGGGCGACGGCCGCCTCGGCGCGACCTCCTTACCGAACGGGATGGCGCAGCACCGTCTTGAGCTTCTCCGGGGCAGCGCGGCGCGGGTCGCCCATGTAGATCTCGTGGTGGCGGCCGCTGAAGCTCAGCCCGTGCTCGGTGGCAAAGGCGTCCATGCGGGCGATCGTCTCCATCTCGGTGGCGTAGGGGCCGACATGCATCATCTGGATACAGCGCCCCTCGTGGAAGGTCTCCAGCCGCAGCCGCGCCGGGCCGGGGCCGGGGTGCTTCTTCAGCAGTTGCGCCCGCCCCTCCTCGAACGCCTCCGGCGTGATGATGCCGGGCTGCATGATCATGGCCGTGTAGACCCAGTCCTCGCGCACGGTCGGGTCGAAGACACCCGACGACGTATTCCACAACCCTTCCAGGGCCATCACCGGGTAGTCGATGGGGTTTTCGGCCCGCTTCTTGAACATGAATTTGAGCGTGTAGCTGATGCCATAGAGCGCGCTGAGCGCCTCGTCGAAGTCCGGCGACTCGCCCGGCCCCATTCCGGCCGGGATCAGCCCATCGACCATAGCGAATTGCAGCGGCGGCACATCGACGATCTCAACCCGCTTGGCCGACGGGTTATAGAGATGCTTGTACTGGCGGCGAAGGTCTAGTGTTTCCATGGGATCACCTCAGCATGACTTTATCCCGCTCGCAACGGGAAGGCCACTTGCGGCCCGTGTCAGGGTCATTGCCAAGTCTATAGAAGCTCACGCAAAGGCGCGAAGGGGGCAAAAGGCGCAAAGAAGAAACCGACTGATGAGCGCGCTTCTTCTTTGCGTCCTTTGCTTACTTGGCGACTTTGCGTGAGCACTTCTTCCAACCCGGCAACGCCCCCTGCGGCTTGCGGTCGGCACTTGTGCGATTCGGCGGCGACGCAGTAGACTGGTGGCCATGTCACCCTACGAACCCATACCCGCCGTCCGCCTGCGCCACCCCGCGTGGAGCAAGAACGCCACTATCTACCAGATCAACACTCGCCAGTTCACGCCGGAGGGCACGTTCAACGCCGCCGCGGCGCAACTGCCGCGGCTGAAGGAACTGGGCGCGGTCATCCTCTGGCTTATGCCCGTCCAGCCCATCGGCCAGGTCAACCGCAAAGGCTCGCTGGGCAGCCCCTACTCCGTGCGCGACTACTACGGCGTCAACCCGGAATTGGGCACGCTCGACGACCTGAAGCACTTCGTCCGCCAGGCCCACGCGTTGGGCATGTTCGTCATTCTCGACTGGGTGGCCAACCACTCCGCCTGGGACTGCAATCTGGTCAGCGAACACCCCGAATGGTACACCCGCGACTGGAAGGGCGACTTCCGGCCGACGCCGTGGTGGGACTGGCCCGACGTCATCGACTTCGACTACGACCAGCCCGCCCTCCGCGAGTATATGACCGCGGCGATGGTGCATTGGGTGCGCGAGGTGGATGTGGACGGCTTCCGCTGCGACGTGGCCGGCTTCGTGCCCACCGACTTCTGGAACAACGTCCGCCGCGAGCTGGAGGCCGTCAAGCCGGTCTTCCTGCTGGCCGAGTGGGAGGCGCGCGACCTGCACGCCGAGGCGTTCGACATGACCTATGCCTGGCACTGGAACGACGTCATGCACAAGATCGCCACCGGCCAGGCCGACGTCAACGCCCTTTACGTCTACTACTCCTGGAACGAGAAGGCCTACCCGCGCGACATCATGCGCATGCTGTTCGTCAGCAACCACGACAAGAACGCCTGGGAGGGCACGGAGTTCGAGCAGTTCGGCGAGGCGTTGGAGGCGGCCATCGCCCTCTCGGTCGTCAGCGAGGGCATGCCGCTCATCTACAACGGCCAGGAGGCGGGCAATGAGCGCCGGTTGGCCTTCTTCGAGCGCGACCCAATCGACTGGCGGCCGCACCCCCTGGGCGACCTCTACCAACGCCTCTTCGCCCTGAAGCGCGACAATACCGCCCTGTGGAACGCCACGTGGGGCGCGCGTATGGTTCGTGTGCCCAACGATGCCCTGGAGAGTGTGCTCAGCTTCGTGCGCGAGAACGAGCGCGACAAGGTCTTCGCTGTCTTCAACCTGTCCGAACGGCGGCAGACGGTGAGCTTCCCGGAGGGCTTGCACCACGGCGCGTATATCGACGCTCTCAGCGGCGAAGCGATGACCTTCGATGACGGCACGGAGCTAGAACTGGAGCGCTGGGG
>JAIBAS010000637.1 GCA_019695075.1 Promineifilum sp.
GCCGCGGCCTCGGTCGGCGTGGCCATGGGGCGCGCGCCGCAAGCGCTGGAGACGGCCGACATCGCCTTGCTGGGCGACGACCTGCGCCAGTTGCCGTTTGCCGTCCGGCTGGCCCGCGCGGCCATGCGCACGGTGCGCGTCAACGTCGCCGTGAGCATCGGCATCAAGCTGGTGTTCTTCGTCCTGGTGCTGTTGGGGTCGGGCAGCATGTGGCTGGCCGTCCTGGCCGACGTGGGCACGTCGCTGCTGGTGACGGCTAATGGGATGCGGCTGCTGCGCTGGCCGCGGCCGGTAACCGGGTCATGAGCGCGTTGAGCCGGCTGAGCCTTTTCGATCCCATCATTGCTGAAAACGCACGTAGCTGGCCCTGCGGGTAAGAGTCGCTTCGGGCAACTGTCGCTAGATGCAGTTGCCCTACGTGTTCAATCAGTGGGCGCACTTTCTAGCTCGAGCGAGGGTGGTTGCTCGCTCACAACTCTTTGCTCGGCGACCCGGTTCATTAGCTCTTCGACCGTTACCGACTGTTCTTGAGGGCAGATCGTCAGTGTTCGATGGCCGGTCTTGGCCCGCGAACAACGCTGGCGCATAGGACAGGGCAAGCAGCCTTCGGCCCGGAAAGCAAAGGTGCGGTTCGGTGTGCTGGACGGCTGGCTCCAGACGCCTAGCGGAGTCCGCATCCTCAGATGCGGGCGGGGCGAGCGGGGCGAGGCGCATCTGAGGATGCGCACTACGCTGGCTGACGCAGGTTCACGTCAGGATATTTGTTGACCTCTCGTTTAGCCGCGTTCAATTGGGCGGTTGAAGCTGGAAGCTATCGAGGATGTGGCGGAGCGCGGCGTCGCATTGGGCCTGGAACGTGGCCTGTGTCGCGGCGTCCGCGCCGCTGGGCGTGCGGCACTGAAAGCCGAGCGAGTACCAGTACTCTTCTCCCTGAATGTATATAGCCGTGTTTGTGGTTCTCTCATACCCCGTCTCGGCCTCATCTTGATAGCGAAGCCACATGGGAACAGCGCGATCCGGCAGTTGCTCATAGCCTGTCCGGTCGGGGCCGTCAGCCGGCAGGAAGTTGCCCCACGGACTGGCCGAGAATCTCAGCCCCATGACCCCATTCGGTATAGTACAGCCGCGCGGCTGCGTCAGTAAGACGGGATCGGTGAGAAACTCGACTTGATCCGGTGTCGGACGCTCCTCTTCGTACCATTCCGCCGGAACCTCAAAAGCGTAACCGTAGTAGGCATTGCTCACCGCCTGCCACGCGCCGGATAGAGCAATGGGCGCGGCCGGTAAAGCGCACGCGCCGAAAGACCACGACAGCCGTTCCCACACGTCCTGACACGCGGCCTCCAGGGCCGTCCGGGCGGCAGCGTCGCTGTGTGCTGGGAAGAGACAACCTAGCTCCAGGACGTACCAATAGGGCGGCCGCGCGATCGTGTAGCTCAGCCGCCGGTCGAAGGGCGCGGCCGCCTCGTCCCCAAAGGTCTGCGCCGCCACCTCCTGGCCCAAGGGGGTCTTGCGCCGCAGACCGCCGGGCGGGGGGAAGAGCAAGCCGGTGTCTTCCCTGACCACGACCGAGAGGGCCATTAAGATCTCTTGTAGAGAGATCGAATGGCTGGCAAGCAGTTGGCCCGCATCCTCGTGGTTGGCCCAAACTTGCCGGAATAATGTGCCTTCCTGCTGGTCGGTCATCTGCGCGGTGACATCATGCCAGCCTATGGGCGCGGCCCATCCGACGCCCAGCTCTACGTTGGTTAGATGCTGGGTTTCCAGGGCAACTGGTGTGGGCGTGGCCGATTGCCCGGTGGCGGTAGGCGACGGGGCAGCCGTCGAGGATGCGGGAATCGCAGTTGTGGATGGCGCTAAGCTCGCCAGGGCAGAGGGTGGGCGTGTACTTTCCGGCGATGACGATGTTGTAGTGTCGTTGCTGGGTTCAATTGTTGCCGTTGCCGTGGACGGTATACAGCCGCTCAATAGGATCAAGCCTACCAGGCCAAAGACTACAAGCATCTTATGCGACACGGCAACCCCTCATTAACCAGAGAAACCGCTTGGAATTGACACAATCTCTGAGCGCATAGGTCTCGGTCTTCAGAGAGTTGAGGCCGTGACGGTTGTGTCAGGTACAAATGGGTTCTCTATTAGAGTGCTGTCAGGAGATACCTCACGCGCTGAATAAACTCTCCAGGGGTCAATACAGAGATGTCCTGGCGCCCAGGCCGATAATGGCGTACATTGAAGGTGACAAGTAGCGGACACTCATGTTGAATGGCTGCGACGAGGATTGGCAAATCCTTGCGATCGGCCAGACCGCTATACGGGGCTACCTGTGCGGCATTCGGTATGGGCACAACAGTCAGACACCGAGCGACCAATAATCGAAAAGCTGGCAACTTAGCCGGAAGCTTAACGGCCAGATTGCGCTCAACCTCAACGATAGCCTGTTCTGAGGTCAAGGCGTCAATGAGCGTTATCTCGGCCATGCGCAGGATAGTGAGGCTGGCTCCATATTCTGATGAAGATGCCGACCCGGCGCAAAGTACATCGGCATCGACAAATAGACGTGGTTTGGTCGGCTTACTCGTCGCCATAAATCTCAGCGACGTAGCGAACCCGCTCTTCCCTGAGTGCGCGCAGTAACTCGGCCGTGTCCAGTCCCGCTTCTATACGTGCTTGCTCGATCTCCCGTGCCAATTCAGGAACCATCGGCACCATCGGCGTTAACACAAAAATACCATCGAGGTCAATGATGCGGAATGTGTCGCCAGGCTCGATCTGATAGCGTTCCCGCAACTCAGATGGCAATGTGAAATTGCCACGTTGACGAATCTGTACTGTTACTTCCATATGTTCGTACTCTTGAGGCGATATCTGAAGTTCAGCAACATCAGAATTTCTGCATCTCAAGTATAAGGATTATTAGACTAGAATCAAGCCCCCGACCGAAAGCTATACCCCACCCCCCGCTCGGCAATAATGTAGTCGGGGTTGTTGGGGTCGCGCTCGATCTTCCCGCGCAGCCGGTGGACGTGGACGTGCAGCCGGTCTTCCTTGGCCTCTTGCAGCGGCCAGATGCGGCCGAGCAAGAAGTCGGTCGTCACAATGCGGCCGGCGTTGCGCACCAGGATGTAGAGCAGCTTCGTCTCCGTCGGCGTCAATGACACCGGCAGGCCGTCCACCAGCGCCTCGCGCAGCGGGAAGTTGATCAGCA
The DNA here is from genome assembly GCA_019695075.1 of Promineifilum sp. Taxonomy (GTDB): domain Bacteria; phylum Chloroflexota; class Anaerolineae; order Promineifilales; family Promineifilaceae; genus Promineifilum. The sequence continues at coordinate 3,206 of JAIBAS010000637.1, forward strand.
GCCGGTCGTCGATGCGCGTCGTCGAGTCGAGCGTGTAGGTGTAGTCCTCCATGCGCGCCAGCACGCGGCGCACGCGGGCCACCAACTCCGGCGGGTTGAACGGCTTGACGATGTAATCCTCGGCGTGCTCTTCCAACCCCTCGACGATGGTCTCCTCCGTGTTGACCGCCGTCAGCATGATCACCGGCACGTCGCTGAACTCGTGGATCGTGCGGCAGAACTCGAAGCCGCTCATCTCCGGCATGTGGTAATCGACGATGGCCAGGTGGGGCAGGCCGTAGCGGGTGATGAGCTTCAGCGCTTCCGGGCCGGAGATGGCCGTCGAGACGGTGTAGCCCGCCCCCTCCAGTGTATGCTGGACGATGCGCAGGGTGTAGGCGCTGTCGTCAACGACCATGATGCGTTGTGTTTCGGGAGTCGATTCGAGCATGGCGGGATTTGTCCGAATGGTATTGTCGCCCAAGGGCGCGATGGCGCTTATGGTAAACCAAGTCGCTCCCTTTGGCCAACCGGTGCGCCCCATTTTTAGGAAGCGCCCGGCCACCGCGGCCAGAGATGAGACGCGCATTAGCTTGCGCTATTCCCCGCCTGTGCTATAAAAGAAACGAATTTCACAATCACGCTCCGCAAGCTTGAAGAGGAAGAGAGATCACCGTGCTGGCTGAATGGCAATACATCGGCATTTTCGTGGCCCTGTCGCCCATATTCCCGCTGGCCCCCGTTGTGCTTAACCGCCTGTTGGGGCCGCACCGGCCGAACCCGATCAAGCAGCAGACGTATGAGTGCGGCATCGAGACGGTCGGCGACACCTGGATTCAGTTCAAGGTTCAGTACTATATCTACGCGCTCGTCTTCGTCGTCTTTGACATCGAAGCGGTGTTCTTGTTCCCCATCGCCGCGGCCTTCGGCCAGCTGGACCTCTTCGCCATCGGCGCGGCGGTCCTGTTCATCTTCCTGCTGACCGACGGCCTCGTCTACGCCTGGAGCCGCGGCGTACTGGAGTGGGTCTAGCTGCCCACAGTCCGACATTGACAGGAGGAATAGCCCGCATCCCAGGCCCACCCAGCCTGCCGCTGTCGCCTGAGATGCCGGAGGCGCAACTGCCATGGATATTCTCGACCTCTTAAAGAGTCTTCTGTCTCTCAGTCTCGGCGATTTCATTCGCCGCAACTTCGGGACCGGGCCGGGGACGGAGTTGCTGATCGACATCGGCGGCGTGGTCATCCTCTCGACCTTCTGCCTGCTGATCGTCATCTTCCTGATCTGGCTGACGCGCAAAATCGTCGCCCGCATGCAGGACCGCATCGGTCCCAACCGCGTCGGCGGGCGCTATGGCCTGCTCCAGACCGTGGCCGACGTGATGAAGCTGCTGAGCAAGGAAGTCATCAACCCGGCCGGGGCCGACTGGGTGGCCTTCAACGCCGCGCCGCTGCTTATCGTCATGGCCGCGCTGCTGATGTGGGCGGTCATGCCCTTCGCCCCCGGCGTCATCGGCGTCAACCTCAACATCGGCATCTTCTACATCCTGGCCATCAGCTCGGCCTCGGTGATGATCATCCTCCTGGCCGGCTGGGGATCGAACAACAAATACGCCCTTCTGGGCGCTTTTCGTGCCGTGGCCCAGATGGTCAGCTACGAAGTGCCGATGATCCTGGCCCTGCTGGTGCCCATCATCCTGGCCAGCACCATGTCCACCGAGGGCATCATCGCCGCGCAGACGTTGCCGTTCATCCTCTTCGCGCCCGTCTCCGCGCTCATCTTCTTCATCTCCTCGCTGGCCGAGACCGGCCGCACGCCGTTCGACCTGCTGGAGGCCGAGTCGGAAATCGTCGCCGGCTTCCACATCGAATATAGCGGCATGAAGTTCGGCATGTTTTTCCTGGCCGAGTTCCTGAACACGCTGTTCATGTCCGGCCTGGTGGTGACGCTCTACCTGGGCGGCTACCGCTTCTTTGGCCTGGAGAACTGGGTCAGCGCCGACGGCTACCCCTATGGTCGCCTCATCGGCCTGATCGCCTTCTTCGCCAAGACTTTCCTGCTCTACTTCATCTATGACTGGGTGCGCGGCACGCTGCCGCGCGTCCGCGTCGACCAGATTCTCAACTTCAACTGGAAGTTCCTTGTCCCGCTGTCGCTGGCGCTGGTGTTCTTCGTCGCCATCGTCGATAAGCTCATCCCCACGGGCACGAACGTCGTCGTGCGCATGACCATCCACCTGCTGCTGAACATCCTCATCGCTGCGGTGGCGCTGGAGTTGCTGCGGCGGCGCGGCCGGCAGAACCGCCTGGCCATGAGCGCCGGCGGCGGCTCCGGCGGCGTCGAAGCCGTCGCCGGCCACGGTGGCGGCCATGATGACCACGGCCACGACGGCCCGCAGCCGATTGAGGACGTGCCCGACGTTCTGGACACGCCGCTGGGCGTGCGCGAACCGGTGGCCGTCCCGGCCCACTAATCGCACACCAGGAGGAACTGAGGCGCAAGCATGAGCCAACAGATCATCTTCTTCATTCTCGCCGCAATCACGTTGACCTCGGCCGTCGTCGTCGTCACCATCCGCAACCTGTTCCACGCGGCGCTGGCGCTGATGGTGTCGTTCCTGGGCGTGGCCGGCATCTACGTGCTGCTGGAGGCCCCTTTCCTGGGCATGGCCCAGCTGCTGGTCTACATCGGGGCCATCTCCATCCTGATCATCTTCGCCATCATGATGACCCGGCGACTGATGCAGACGAACGAGTCGCCGTTCAACTCGCAGGCCGTCGGCGCGCTGGTCGGCGCGGCGCTGGCGCTGGTCATCCTGTTCGTCGTCATCATCCGCCTCTACCCGATGGCCCCTGGCGACGGCGTCGGCCAGTCGGCCATGGCCGTCGATCCGGCCATCCTGCAAAGCAGCGTCGCCCGCATGGGCCGCTCCTTCGTCAGCGCCGAGGCCTACGTTCTGCCCTTTGAAGTGGCCTCCGTGCTGCTGCTGGCGGCGCTGGTCGGCTCCATCGTCATCGCCTGGCCGCGCCGCGGCGAGGAGGACAACCAGTGATTCCCCTGTCGTGGTACCTGCTGCTCAGCGCGGCGCTGTTCTGCATTGGTCTCTACGGCGTGTTGGCCCGGCGCAACGCCATCGCCATCCTGATGGGCGTGGAACTGATGCTCAATGCCGTCAACATCAACCTGGTCGCCTTCTGGCGCTACCTGACCCCCGATCGCTCCGTCGGCCTGGTGTGGGCGACGTTTGTCCTGACCGTGGCCGCGGCCGAGGCCGCCGTCGGTCTGGCGCTGGTCATCTCCGTCTATCGCAACCGCGACTCGGTCATCGCCGAAGAACTGGACACGTTGAAGAATTGATTCAGGTTACTGCCTATGAACGCGCAGCTACTAACAACACTGACCTGGCTCATCCCGGCGATGCCGATCGCGGCCTTCTTCCTCATCGCCCTGTTCGCCCACCGCAACCGGACGCTGAGTTGGATCGTCGCCTGGGTGGCCATCATCTCATCGCTGGTCATGAGTTGGACCGTGGCCATCAACGTCCTGGGGCGGGGCCTGGAAGCGCTGGAGGAGCACCCCGAGCAGATCGCCAGCGCCGTCCACTGGCTGCCGGCGGGCGACTTCTACCAGGGCCAATGGCTGCGCATGGGCGTGGCCGTCGATCCGCTGGGGGCGATCATGCTCCTGATGGTCTCCTTCGCCACGACGATGATCTTCGTCTACAGCGTCGGCTACCACAACTGGGGCCACGGCCTGGGCAAGCACAAGGGCGAGCCACAGCACGACATGACCGAGGAGCCGCTGCTGGCGCGCTTCTTCGGCTACATGTGCCTCTTCGGCGGCTCCATGCTGCTGCTGGTCGTCGCCGATAACCTTTTGCTGCTCTTCGTCGGCTGGGAGCTAATGGGCTTCTGCTCCTACTCGCTCATCGGCTTCTGGTATGCGCGCAACTACCCGGAGCACCAGGAGATCCCACGCATCCCGCCGCGCGCCGCGGCCATCAAGGCGTTCATGACCACGCGCGTCGCCGACGTGGTCATGCTGCTGGGCATCGTCTTCTTCTGGTGGGCCTTCGGCACGCTTGACTTCAGCGAAGCATTCACGGCCGAGAGTATCGAACACGTCATCAACCTCGTCGGCTTCGGCGGGCTGGCCATCATGACCCTGCTGCTGTTCACCGGCACGGTCGGCAAGTCGGCCCAGTGGCCGCTGCACGTCTGGTTGCCCGACGCCATGGAAGGCCCGACGCCGGTCAGCGCCATCATCCATGCCGCGGCGATGGTCTCGGCCGGCATCTTCATGCTGTTGCGCATCTTCCCGATCATCGCCGTCAGCATCGACGCCGCGCCCTATGCCGGGTTGATCATCGCCGGCATCGGCGCGTTCACGGCCCTCATGGCGGCGACGATTGCCCTGGCTCAATACGACGTCAAGGGCGTGCTGGCCTATTCAACCATCAGCCAGCTCGGCTTCATGGTCGCCGCCGTCGGCCTGGGGGCCTACGTCCCGGCGGCGTTCCACCTGATCACCCACGCCTTCTTCAAGGCGCTGCTGTTCCTGGCTTCCGGCTCGGTCATCCACGGCATGGAGCACGGCGCGATACACGCCCACGACCACCATCTTGACCCGCAGGACATGCGCAACATGGGCGGCCTGCGCCACAAAATGCCGGTCACTTTCTGGACGTTCGTCATCGGCGGCCTGGCTCTGGCCGGCTTCCCGTTCGTCACCGCCGGCTTCTGGTCGAAGGACGAGATTTTCGCCGAGGCGTGGTACCAGTGGTCGCACGACGCCAAGATTCTGGCGCTGGTCGTTTTCATCACCCTGGCCACGGCCGCGCTGCTGACGGCGTTCTATACCATGCGCCAGATCAGCATGACCTTCCTGGGCAAGCCGCGCACGGCCCTGGCCGAGCACGCCAGCGAGAGCACGCCGTTCATGACCATCCCGCTGGTGCTGTTGTCGATCTTCGCCGTCGCCGCCGGCTGGAGCGGCATCTCCGACCGCTTCCTGGGCACGAACGGCATCTTCTCCAACTTCTTCCACCATTACGCCGGGGCAGAGTACTTCGCCCTGATGGAGGAGTTGCACGAGCTGGGCCTCGTGCAGCACACGTTCGAGACGCTGCCGTGGTCGTGGGTGCCGCTGATCGTCTCGCTGGTGGTGGCCCTCGGCGGCCTGGCGCTGGGCTGGTGGGTCTATGCCCGGCGGCCGCTGGAGGCCGGCCAGACCGACCCGATGGTCAACACCCTCGGCCCGGCCCATCGCTTCCTGAACAACAAGTGGGGCTGGGACGGACTCTATAACCAGCTATTCATTGCCCCGACGATCTGGTTCTCGGAGAAGATCGCCTACGAACTGATCGACAAGGGCATCATCGACACCATCCTCCACGGCATCGCCCGCGCCTTCTACGCCGCCGGGGCCACCTTCAAGCGCTTCGAAGAGGTCGTCATCAGCGGCGGCGTGGACAAGATCAAGGACGGCTTTCTGGCTGTGGCCAAGGAGTTGCGCTATTTGCAGACGGGCAAGGTGCAGGAATATGCGCTTATCTCCGTCTTCCTGGCCACCGTGCTGGCTCTGGTTGTTCTGTTAAGTGACTGGTTCCGCGGCATTCTGGGCGGCATCTTTTAAAGCAGAGGCTAGGGCTTAGGAGTTAGGAGCTACGGCAGAGAGTTCTTCCCCTAGCCCCTAATCCCTAGCCCCTACCCCCTACCTAACGGTTGGCGACACGACTATGGACGTCATTCTCAACAACCTCCTCATACTGACCGTTTTCTTCCCGCTGGCGTCGGCGCTGGTCATCTTCGTCATGCCCGACGACGCCAAGAACACCATCAAGCGGCTGGCGCTGCTGTTCAGCCTCGTGCCGCTGGTGCTGGTGCTGGTCATGTGGTTCAACTACGACCGCATCGACGCCGGCATGCAGTTCCAGACGATGGTGAACTGGTTCCCGTCTATCGGCTCCAGCTTCCACATCGGCGTGGACGGCATCAGCCTGGCCATGCTGCTGTTGACGACCCTGCTGACGCCGCTGGCCATCCTGGCCTCCTTCGAGATCGAAGAGAACGTGCGCACCTACATGTTCCTCTTCCTACTCATGGAGACGGCCATGATGGGCCTGTTCGTCTCGCTCGACTTGATCATCTTCTTCATCTTCTGGGAGTTCGGCCTCGTGCCGATGTACTTCCTGATCAAGCTCTGGGGCGGCAAGGACCGGGAGTACGCGTCGTTCAAGTTCATCATCTACACCATGGCCGGGAGCCTGGGCCTGTTGCTGGCCATTCAGGTCATGGGTATCTCGATGGGCACGTTCGACATCCCGCAGCTCATGCACGACTGGGTCAACCTGGTTCCGGGGACGTTGCTGCCCAACACCGGCATCCCTGTTGACCTGGTGAAGGGCATCGCCTTCTGGGCGTTCGTGATCGCCTTTGCCATCAAAGTGCCCATCTGGCCGTTCCACACCTGGCTGCCCGACGCCCACACGCAAGCGCCGACGGCCGGCTCGATGATCCTGGCCGGCGTGCTGCTGAAGCTGGGGGCCTATGGCTTCATTCGCCTGGTCATCCCCCTGTTCCCGGTGCAGGCCCATCTGACGGCCGGCATCCTGGCCGTGCTGGGCATGCTCAGCATCGTCCTGGGGGCCTACGCCGCCTTCGGGCAGTGGGACTTCAAGCGACTGGTGGCCTACTCCTCCATCAACCACATGGGCTTCGTCGTCCTGGGTATCGCCGTTATGGCCTACGCCTACGGGCTGCCGGGCGGCGGCGACGCCGGCCTGAGCTACGACGCCATCATCGCCACCAACGGCGCGGTGATGCAGATGTTCAACCACGGCCTTTCCGCGGCGGGCATGTTCTTCCTGGTCGGCGTCATCTACTCGCGCACCCACACCCGCGACCTGAAGGAGTATGGCGGCATCTGGACGGTCATGCCCGTCTACGGCATGATCCTCATCTTCACCAGCATGGCCTCGCTGGGCCTGCCGGGGCTGAACGGCTTCGTGGGCGAGTTTATGGTTACGCGCGGGGCGTGGTCGGTCTTCACAGTGCAGCTGGCCCTGTCGATGATCGGCCTGCTGATGACCGGGGCCTATATCCTCAAGGGCATCGGCCAGACTCTCCACGGGCCGCTGAACCCGCGTTGGGCGGGGCTGCCGCAAATGACGCTTCGCGAACACCTGGTGATCTGGCCCCTGATGGCCCTGATGCTCAGCCTGGGCGTGTGGCCGCAATGGCTGCTGGCGGTCATCAACGACACGGTAACAAAGCTCTTCAGCTAGCCAGCGCACTAGCCGGATGGATGCTATGGACTTTCCATATCTGACAATCATCGCTCTATCGCCAATCCTCTTCGCCGCGATCATCCTGCTTCTGCCGAAGGAGCGGGGCGAGAACGCCCGCATGCTGGGGCTGGCGGCCATGGTGCTGGGGCTGGTGCTGTCGCTCTATGTCTATATTGCGACGTACCAGAACCTGCCGGCGGCGGGCACGCCCTGGCGCGACACGCTGCGATTCGTCGAAGAACACGCCTGGATTCCCAGCATCGGCCTGAACTACATCGTCGGCGTCGATGGGCTGAGCGCCACGCTGGTGCTGCTGACATCCATCGTCGGCCTGGGCGGCGTGCTGGTGTCGTGGAGCATCGAGGATCGGCCGCGCGAGTTCTACGCCTTCTTCATGCTGCTGGTGGCCGGCGTCCACGGCGTCTTCATCGCCGTCGATGCCTTCCTGCTCTTCTTCTTCTACGAACTGGCCGTGCTGCCCATGTACGTGCTCATCGTCGTCTGGGGCTGGAAGGTCAGCCGCGAGTACGCGGCCATGAAGCTGACGCTCTATCTGCTCATCGGCAGCTTCGTCTCGCTGATCGCCTTCCTGGTGCTCTACTTCACGCCCATCAACGGCGGCGCGCCATTGCAGACGTTCGACCTGCGCGTCTGGTCGGAAGCCAACTTCCCGTTCAACCTGCAAGTCATCTGGTTCCTGCCGCTGTTCCTGGGCTTCGGCGTCCTGGCCGGTCTGTGGCCGTTCCACAACTGGTCGCCCGACGGCCACGTGGCCGCGCCGACGGCCGTGTCGATGATCCACGCCGGCGTGCTGATGAAGCTGGGGGCCTACGCCGCCATGCGCGTCGGCATCCAACTGCTGCCGCAGGGCGCGGTCTACTGGCTGCCGTTCATCCTGCTGCTGACGCTGGTCAACGTCATCTACGGCTCCTTCATCGCCATGCGCCAGAAGGACATGAAGTACCTGATCGGCTACTCCAGCGTCAGCCACATGGGCCTGGTGTCGATGGGCTTCGCCGCCCTGACCATCGTCGGTTACACCGGCGCGGGCATCCAGATGGTCAGCCACGGCGTCATGACCGCCCTCTTCTTCTCCGTCGTCGGCATGATCTACGACCGGGCGCACACCCGCAACATGGACGAGCTGAGCGGCATGAGAAAGGCGCTGCCCTGGACGGTGGTGGCCTTCATCATCGGCGGTCTCGTCAGCATGGGCATGCCCGGCCTGTCGGGCTTCATCGCCGAGTTCCCCATCTTCCTGGGCGTCTGGAACGGTAACAACATCGACCTGACGGCGGCTTTCGGGCTGAACCCATCCAACTACTACGGCATCGTCGCCATCATCGCCATCCTGGGCATCATCATCACGGCCGCCTACGTCTTGCGGGCCGTGCAGTCGGTGTTCTTTGGCGAATACGACGCCGAGAAGTGGCACGACATGCGGCCGCTCATGGGCATCGACAAGTTCGTGCTGGTGAGCTTCTGCGTCATTCTGATCGTCATCGGCGTCTTCCCCGCGGTCATCGCCCCGATTGTCACGTCGGGCATGGAACCGGTGGTTGCGCGCCTGAACGAAGCCCAACAGGCAGCCCAATTCCACGGCGGAAGCCTGACCAGTTCGGCCCAACACCTGCTGGAACTCGTCGCCGCTAACCTTTCGAGCTGGTTGGGAGGTGCTTAAGTGAGCCCCAATATCACCGTTTCATGGGCGCTGGCCCTGGCACCGGAAATCGCGCTCATGGTCTTGCTCCTGCTGGTGCTGGTCTACGAGAAGCTGTTCAAGCCGTCTGACCCGCGCCAGGTGGGCGTGTTTACTGCCTGGGGGGCGTTGGCCGTGCTGGTGCTGACGGCGGCGCTCTACTGGATCTTCCGCCAGCCGGACCCGTTCTGGAGCATGGACGAAAGCGTCTTCTGGGGCGGCATGATCCGCAATGACCTGGTGACGTTCGTCTTCCGCCTGATGTTCCTGGCGGCGCTGGTGCTGACGTCGCTGCTGTCGCTGGACGTGCCGCGCCTGCAAAAGCTGGAGTACTACGCCCTGCTCATCACCGCCACCATCGGCTTCAGCCTGATGGCCGCCTCGACCGACCTGATCATGATCTACGTCGCCCTGGAGACGGCCAGCATCTCGTCTTACCTGCTGGCCGGCTTTTACAGCGGCGAGACCCGCTCGTCGGAAGCGGGCATGAAGTACTTCGTCTACGGCGCGTTCACCACGGCGGTGATGCTCTACGGCATGAGTCTCATCTACGGCGTCACCGGCCAGACGAACCTCTACGTCCTCGGCAATATGTTCAGCAGCGAGCAGATGGCCGGCGTGGCCCCGCTGCTGCTGCTGGCCTCAGTGCTGATCGTCGTCGGCTTTGCCTTCAAGACCTCCATCGTGCCCTACCACTTTTGGGCCCCCGATGTCTACGAGGGCGCGCCGACGCCCTTCACCGGCTTCGTCTCCACCGCGTCGAAGGCGGCCGGCTTTGCCGTCTTCCTGCGCGTCTTCCTGGCCGGGGTGCTCGGCCCGGTCAGCGCCAACGCCGAGTGGTGGGCCATGCTCGTGGGCATGTGCGTCATCACGATGATTCTGGGCAACTTCGTGGCCATCTACCAGACCAACGTCAAGCGCCTGCTGGCCTACTCCAGCATCGCCCAGGCCGGCTACGCCCTCATCGGCCTAATAACGCTGACGCAGGACGGCTCCGGGGCGACGATGTTCTATCTGCTGATGTACGTCTTCACCAACATCGCCGCCTTCGGCGTTATCATCCTGGTCAGCAACGCCACGGGGTCGGACGAGCTACAAGACCTTTCCGGCCTGAACCGGCGCTCGCCCTTCCTGGCGCTGGTGATGCTGTTCGCGGTGCTGTCGCTAGGCGGCATCCCGCCGACAGCCGGCTTCTTCGGCAAGTTCTTCATCTTCAAGGCGGCCATTGACGCGGGGCTGTGGTGGCTGGCGCTGGTGGGCATCCTGATGGCTTTCGTCGGCCTCTACTACTACCTGAGCATCATCAAGTACATGTACCTGTACCGCTCGGAGCAGGACGATGTGGCCATCCCCGTCTCGCGCGGGGCGCGCATCGGCCTGGTGATTGCCGTGGCCTTCATCATCTACCTGGGCGTCAGCGCCAACTCGGCCTTCGAGCTGACTCGCCAGGCGGCGGCGGCATTTTTCCCCGGCTAAATTGACCGGACGATCGATTGTGATATAATGCGCAAGCTCTGGGATTAACAAGACACGTGTCACGAGATCCTAATCTCCGCCGTACCGCCGAACTGACCAACATGGTCAGCCAGGTCGGCTGCGTCACCGGCATCGTCGCCCTGCTGATCATTGGCCTCGCCTTCGGGGCCGGCTGGCTGTTGGACGACGTTCTGGGCAACGAGCGCAAGATCTTCACCGTCATATTCATGCTCGGTAGCTTTCCGGTCACTCTCTTCGCGATGGTGCGCATCAGCCTTTGGATGGTGGCCCGGGCACAGGCAAGCATCGAGCGCATAGAAGCAGAAGACAGGGATAAACCAGCCATATGATCAAGAAACGCTATCTGCTCCTCATCGTAGTTGTCCTGATGATCGTCTTCGGCTCGGTCATCGGCTACACCAAGCCCGTGCTGCCGTTCATCCAGCTGCCGGGCGAAGTCTGGCCGGGGACGGAGGGCCTGCTGCCGCAGTTCCTCTTCAACAACACGGGCCTGACCAACACCTTCGCGGCCACGCTGTTGGCCTGGGGCGTCATCTTGCTGATCGTCCTCGTTGTGAGGGGGCGTTCGCGCACGGCCGACGAAGTGCCGACCGGCTTCTATAACTTCTTCGAGATGGTCATTGAGGGGGCCTACAACTTCGCCCAGAACATCGCCGGGCCGAAGGTGAAGGAGTTCTTCCCCTACTTCATGAGCTTCATCCTGATCATCCTGGTCTCCAACTGGATGGGCCTCATCCCCGGCTTCGACAGCGTTGGCCTGTGGGAGCACAAGCCGCATTTCGTCGGCCTGGAGGCGGCCCGCGAGTTCGAGACCCAGCGCACCGCCGCGGGCGAAGCGTTCACCGAGGAAGAAGCCCACACCGTAGAAGAAGAAGCCGCCGCCGCCGAAGACGCGGCCAACGGTTGGGGCCTGCGCGATGGCTGGTTCCTCATCCGCAGCAGCAACGCCGTCGAGGGCGCGCCCATCGAAACGGACTCGCACGATCGCGCCGTCGGCCGTAACATCGAGGCCGCCGACTGGACGATCGTGCCCCTCTTCCGGCCCGCGTCCACCGACCTGAACATGACCCTGGCCTTCGCCCTGATCGCCATGACCATGGTGCAGTACTATGGCTTCAAGCATCTCGGCGGCGGCTACCTGACCAAGTTCTTCCCCTTCCTGAAAAAGGGCTGGGGGGAGGCGGTCAAGAAGAACCCCATCGCCGCCATCGACCCGGCCGTCGGTATCCTCGAGTTGATCAGCGAAATCTCCAAGATCCTCTCGTTCTCCTTCCGTCTTCTGGGTAACATGTTTGCCGGCATGGTCTTGCTGTTCGTGATGTCCTACATCCTGAACGTGCTGAACATCGCCTTCTTCGGGCTGGAGTTCTTCGTCGGCGTCATCCAGGCCATCGTCTTTGGCCTGCTGACGCTGATCTTCATGAGCAGCGCTACCGAACACCACGGCGGCGAGGAAGAGCACCACTAAACGTGTGAGTGTCCGCGCTGCCTTGTCGCGGCGCGTCTTAAACAAGTGCAGTACCATCTGGCGACGACGGCGCTCCAGCGCCGATAAGCCAAACAAGCGAACACTGGAGGAATATTCATGGATGAGTTGTCTGCAGCCGCTTTGGCAGAAGGTCTGAAGGCTATGGGCGCCGGTCTGGCTATGTTGGGCGCGATTGGCGCTGGCGCTGGTATCGGTATCCTGGTCGGTGGCGCGGTGCAGGGCATTGCCCGCAACCCGGACGCGAGCGGCAACATTCAGACGAACATGATTCTGGGTATCGCGTTCACCGAGGCCGTAGCCATCTACGCCCTGGTCGTCGCGCTCATCATCCTGTTCGTGTTCTAGAACGCCGCCGGCGGCCCCAGGTCGCTTAGCACGCACAATGAAGAGGACCACGAATGGAAGCATTAGGCATTAACCTAGGTTACCTGCTGACACAAATCTGCGGCATCAGCGCCCTGATCCTGATCCTGACGGCTTTCGTCTACAAGCCGATCCTGCGTGTCCTGGACCAGCGCAAGGCCCGCATCGCCAAGGGCCTGGAAGACGCGCGCCAGGCGGAGATCGCCCGCCAGAGCGCCGACGCCGACGCCAAGCGCATCTTGGACGAAGCCCGCGCCGAGGCCGCCAACATCCGCCGCGACGCGGTTGTCGCCGCCGAGCAGGCGGCCAAGGACGTTGAGGTTCGCGCCCGCGAAGAGGCCAAGGGCATCATGGCCAACGCCCAGAGCGAAGCCACCGAGGAGCGCAACCGCATCCTGTCCGACCTGCGCGGCCAGGTGGCGGCCATCTCCATCGCCGCGGCCAACAAGCTGGTCGGCGAATCGTTGGACGAGAAGCGGCAACGCCAGCTCATCAACGATTTCTTCAGCCGCGTCCCGGCCGATGTCGCCTCGCTGAAGGGCGATAGCGCCGAGATCACCAGCGCGTTGCCCCTGACGGCCGCCGAGCAAGAATCGGTGCGCCGGCTCGTGGGCGCGCCGAACGTCCAGTTCAAGGTCGATCCGGCCATCCTGGGTGGGCTGGTGGTGCGCGTGGGCGACCGCGTCGTCGATGACAGCGTCGCCAACCGCATGAGCGCCCTGCAGGAGTCGCTGCGTCGCTAAGGCGCGACAGGTCGCGCCACCGCGGCGCGCGTCCATTGACTATCGATAGCGCTCTCGTTAAGAGAGGGGAGAAGCGGCGGCCGCGCCGAAACGGCCGCCAACCCTTTGCTGGTTGACAGCTTGGCCCAACCGACAGGCCGGGGACAGCAATCGCCCCGGCCTGTTCTATTATGTGCGCCACTTGACAGGCCCGCCGCCCGGCGTTAGCATCCGCCCGGAGTCGTAGAGATCGCTGACATGAATCAAGACCAACCATTGCCGCCCCGCCCGACGCTGACCGACCAGTTGCGCGTGCGCACGCGCTTCATCATCGACCCCATCGTCGAGACGATGGCCCGCTTCAAGCTCTCGCCCGACCTGTTAACCGTCGCCGGCGCGCTGGCACACGTGCTCTTCGCCTACCTGATCGGCATCGGCGAGTTCCGTTGGGCGGCGCTGGCCATCACCCTGGTGTCGCCGCTGGACGCGCTCGATGGGGCGCTGGCGCGCAAGCTGGGGCGCAAGCAGGGCGGCTTCGGCGCGTTCCTCGACTCCTCGCTCGACCGGCTGGCCGAGATCGTCCTCTTCGGCGGCTTCATCTATTACTACTACACCCACGACGACCCGCGTATGATGGCCATCGCCTACCTGGCCGTCACCGGCTCGCTGATGGTCAGCTACGCCCGCTCGCGGGCCGAAGCGCTGGGCTACTCGGCCAAGATGGGCGTCCTCAGCCGCGTGGAGCGCTACGCCGTCCTGGTGGTCTTCCTGGCCCTGAACATGCCCCAGATTGCCCTGGTCATCCTGGCCATCTTCACCTATTTCACCTTCTTCCAGCGCATGTTCGCCGTCTGGAAGCAGTCGCGGTAAAGGGAGCCGGCCGTGACTGCGCGACGCCGCATCGAGCCGTACTGGTACGTCATTAGCCTGGTTCTGCTGGCCCTGGCCGTGGTCTACGTCGTCCACCTGCTGACGGGTTTCATGCCCGCGCGGGCGGCATTTTTTGTCTTTGGCCTGGCCATCTACTGGTACGCCATCTGCATCCTCGTCGGCGTCAGTCTGGGCACGTGGGTTGTGGCCCGCCTGGCCGACCGGCGAGCGCGGGCGATCTTCGCGGCGACCGTGCCGGCCGAAGTGCGCGCCCGGCCGCTGGCCGACGCCGGTCTGCCCGAGGG